>JAIWOL010000169.1 GCA_020216925.1 Thiobacillus sp.
CTGGCCGCGCTCAAGGCCGCGCTCGCCGCGCGCCCCGGCCTCCACGCCCTGCTCGTCCGCGCCGTCCAGCCCGAACCCGCGAGCGTGCTGCGCGAAGGCGGCGTCATCGCCGACGGTTTTGACGCCGAGCTCGACGAACTGCGCGCGCTGACGCGCGACGCCGGCGCGTTCCTGCTGGAACTGGAAACGCGCGAACGCGCACGCACCGGCATCGGCACGCTCAAGGTCGAATACAACAAGGTGCACGGCTTCTATATCGAAGTGAGCCGCGCGCAGGCCGACAAGACGCCAGTGCCGGGCGACTACCGCCGCCGCCAGACGCTGAAGAACGCCGAGCGCTACATCACGCCGGAACTGAAAGCCTTCGAAGACAAGGCATTGTCTGCCCAGGACCGGGCGCTGGCGCGCGAAAAGGCGCTGTTCGACGCCTTGCTCGACACCTTGACGCCGCACGTCCCCGATCTGCTGGCGATTGCCGCCGCGCTCGCCGAAATCGACGTGCTGGCGAGCCAGGCCGAGCGGGCGTCCACGCTCGCCCTGTGCGCGCCCGATTACAGCGGCGAGCCAGGCATCGTCATCCGCGGCGGCCGCCATCCTGTGGTCGAGTCCCAGGTCGGGCACTTCATCCCCAACGACGTTGCGCTCAACCGCAGCCGGCAGATGCTGCTCATCACCGGCCCCAACATGGGCGGCAAATCGACCTATATGCGGCAGGTGGCGCTGATCACGCTGATGGCCTGCTGCGGCCTGTGGGTGCCCGCCGCGTCGGCCAGAATCGGCGATATCGACCAGATCTTCACCCGCATCGGCGCCTCCGACGATCTGGCCGGCGGACGTTCGACCTTCATGGTCGAGATGACCGAAACCGCGCACATCCTCAACAACGCCAGTGCCAGCAGCCTGGTGCTGCTGGACGAAATCGGGCGCGGCACCTCCACCTTCGACGGCCTTGCGCTGGCCTGGGCAGTGGCGCGCCACCTCCTTGCCGCGACGCGCGCGTTCACCCTCTTTGCCACGCACTACTTCGAACTTACCCAACTGGCGCAGGAATTCCGCCAGCTCGCCAACGTCCACCTCGACGCCAAGGAGCACGGCGCCGACCTGGTGTTTCTGCACGCGGTGGAAGAAGGCCCGGCCTCGCAGAGCTACGGCATCCAGGTCGCGCGACTGGCCGGCGTGCCCAGCCCGGTGATCCAGGCCGCACGGCGGCGTTTACGTGAACTGGAAGACGCGCAGCTGCAGCCCGGCCCGCAGGGCGACCTCTTCGCCGCCCTCCTGCCCAACGGCGAACCGCCGCCCCACCCCGCGCTGGATCAGTTGCGTGAACTTGATCTGGATACCCTCGCACCCAAGGCTGCACTCGACATGCTTTATGCGCTCAAGGCTCTTTTATGAGGCTTCTGGGTTCAGGCCCCTGCCTCAACCCGGATGTTGGAACCCAGACAGCGGACGGTCTGCCCGGCCCGTATCTTTGCCGTTTTACGGCTTTCTGGCTGGCCATCGACGGTCACGTCCCCGTTCGCAATCATCAATTTTCCCTGGCCGCCGCTGCTGGCCATGCCGGTCAGCTTGAGCAGATCGCACAGGGCGACGTATTCGCCCCGGAGACGGAATTCCGCATCCATGTTCAAGCGCCCCGATGACGCCAGAGATAGCGATATACAAAACCGGGATAGGCAAACACCACGAATAACGAGGCGTTGACTGCATAAAACTCCCAGTTCTGCTTGTGGACATCGCCAAAATTCGCTTCCAGCAGAAGCGCCACGCCACCGATCACAAAATACAGCATTGTCAGCTCCAGCAGACGCCAGGCAAAATTTTTGTTGCCGCTCGCGGGCCGCTTGATGAAAAAAATGCGCTCGACGAGAAACGGCAGGTTGGCCGCAACAAAAGCCAGAACAAGCAGAAGCGTGGTGGAAAAATTCACGGAGAGATCAAATCCAAATGGGGTTGAAGCAGACAGCCGCTGCTGCGACAAGTTCAGAACGAGGCGCCGACAGCGTACAGGCACACCGCCATCAGCGGCTGGGGCATGACGCCCAGTGCAAGTACGGCCAGGCCGTTGGCCGACATCAGGGTGCGCACGTCAAGCCGGGCTGTTACCGTTGTTGAATCATGCGGCTCATCAAAATACATGAGTTTGACGATGCGCAAATAGTAGAACGCCCCGACCAGAGAGAAGATCACCGCGACCACAGCCAGCCAGACGTGACCGATCTCGACCACGGCCTGCAGCACCGAAAGTTTGGCATGGAAGCCCACGGTGGGCGGAATGCCCGCCATCGAAAACATCAGCAGCAACATCACAAATGCCAGCCAGGGGCTGCGGCGGTTAAGGCCCTTGAAGTCCACCAGCCGGTCGGATTCGAAACCCGCGCGCGACAGCAGCAGGATCATGCCAAATCCTCCCATGCTCATGAGCGCATAGACCAGCACATAGAACATGGCACTGCCGTAGCCATTTTGCGTGCCGGCCAGAATGCCGAGCAGCATGAAGCCCATGTGCGAGATGGTCGAATAGGCGAACATGCGCTTGAGGTTGCTCTGTGCAATGGCGGCAATGTTGCCGACGGCCATCGACAGCACGGCCAGGATCGCCAGCATGTCGCGCCATTCGGCCACCTGCGATTCCAGACCTTCGCCGAGGATGCGCACGACAAAGGCAAACGCGGCAATTTTGGGCGCGGAACCGATGAACAGCGTCATGGCTGTTGGCGCGCCGTGGTATACGTCGGGCACCCACATGTGGAAAGGCACGGCCCCCAGCTTGAAGGCCAGTCCGGCAACGATGAAGACGATGCCGAAGACCAGCGGGATGCGCAGGTCGGTGCCGTCGGCCAGATTCTGCGCGATGTCGGCCAGAGCAAGCGAACCGGTGACGCCATAGACCATCGACATGCCGTAAAGCAACATGCCGGATGCCAGCGCGCCCAGTACGAAATACTTCATCGCAGCCTCGGTCGCCACGCTGGAGTCGCGTTGCAGCGCGACCATGGCGTACAGCGAAAGCGACAGCAGTTCGAGGCCAAGGTAGAGCGTGAGGAAATGACTGGCCGACACCATCACCATCATGCCCAGCAGGGCGAACAATGCGAGCACGAAGAACTCGCCCTTGTACAGGCCGCGATGGCGCAGGTAATCGCGCGAATACACCAGCACCACGGCGGTGGCCAGGTAGAGAAACAGCTTCAGCACGTCCGACAGCGGGTCGTCGATGAAGAGTCCGTTCAAGGCCAGCACCGGCATCGATGACATGCCGCGCGCGGTGAGGAAGGCGGCGCCGGCCAGCGTGGCCAGCGAAAGCGCAAAGGCCAGGTAACGTCTGCTGTCGTCGACAGCGGCGTCGATGACGAGAATCAGGGACACCATGACGAGCACGAAGATTTCGGGCAGCGCGGGAGCGAATGACATCAGGTTCATGGAAGTTTGCTTTGCGCCACGTGCGCCAACAGGTCAACGACAGAGACGTGCATCACGTCGGTGAAGGGCTTGGGATACAGGCCCATGCCAAGCACGCATATGGCAAGCACGGCCATGAGCAGCCATTCGCGCGCGTTGAGGTCGGACATGTCCTCGACGTGCGGATTGGCGACGTTGCCGAACACCACACGCTTGTACATCCACAGCGTATAGGCGGCGCCGAAGATGAGCGTGGTGGCCGCGACAAAGGCGTACCAGAAGTTCACTTCCGCCGCTGCCATGATGACCATGAATTCGCCGACAAAGCCGCTGGTGGCGGGCAGGCCGGCGTTGGCCATGGCAAACAGCATGAAGAAGGCGGCGAATACCGGCATTTTGTTCACCAGCCCACCGTAATCCTTGATCTGGCGCGAGTGCAGACGGTCGTACATCACCCCGATACAGAGAAAGAGCGCGGCCGAGACGAAGCCGTGCGAGATCATCTGCACCAGCCCGCCTTCCACGCCAAGCGGATTGAAGAGGAAAAAGCCGAGCGTAACAAACCCCATGTGCGCAATCGACGAATACGCGATCAGCTTTTTCATGTCCGACTGCACCAGCGCGACGAGACCAATATAGGCGACGGCAATCAGCGACAGCGTAATCACCAGCCAGGCAAGCTGCTCGCTGGCATCGGGCACGATAGGCAGAATGAAGCGCAGGAAGCCGTACGCGCCGACCTTGAGCGTAATCGCCGCCAGCACCACCGAACCGCCGGTGGGGGCTTCCACGTGGGCATCGGGCAGCCAGGTGTGCACCGGCCACATCGGCACCTTGACCCCGAAGGCCAGCAGGAAAGCCAGGAACATCAGCGTCTGCGCCGTCATCCCCAACGGAGTGCCATGCCAGGTCTGGATGTCGAAGCTGCCGCCGGACTGGAAATAAAGATAAATGAACGACACCAGCATCAGCAGCGAACCGGCCAGCGTGTAAAGAAAGAACTTGAATGCGGCGTAGACCCGGTTCGGGCCGCCCCATACGCCGACGATGAGATACAGCGGGATCAGCATGCCTTCGAAAAAGACATAGAACAGGATGCCGTCAAGCGCGGCAAAGGCGCCGTTGATGAGGCCCGACATGATGAGGAAGGCCGCCATGTACTGCGCGACGCGATCCTGGATCACCTGCCAGCCAGCGATGACGACCAGCACGGTAGTAAAGCTGTTGAGCAGCACCAGCGGCATCGAAATGCCGTCCACGCCCAGGTGATAGAACACGTGGAGGGCCGGAATCCACGGCGTTTTTTCGACGAACTGCATCGCCGATGTAGAGGTGTCGAAGTCGCTGTAGAGCGGTATCGCAACGGCCAGGCCGGCAAGCGAACCGGCCAGGGCAATCCAGCGTGCCAGTGATGCATGACGATCCGAGCCGGTCGCCAGTACCAGCACGCCTGCGAGGATGGGCACCCAGACGACAAGGGAGAGAATGTATTCGTGCATGGCTCAGTTCAGCCGGGCGAACCAGCTAACCAGGACAAAGACCCCGATCAGCATGGCAAACGCGTAGTGGTAGATGTAACCGGACTGAAACGATTTGAGCAGTCCGGCAATGCGGTTGACCTGGCGGGCCAGCCCGTTGACTGCACCGTCTATGGTTGCCTGGTCGCCTCCGCGCCAGAGGCCGCCCCCCAGCAGACGTGCGCCTTTGGCGAACACAAGGCTGTAAAGCTCATCGAACCAGTATTTGTTGACAAGCATCGCGTGCAGGAAGGCAAAGCGCTTCTGGATGGCAGCCGGAATATCGGGACGCAGCAGATAGAAGTAGGCAGACAGCCCCACCCCGGCCGCAGCCAGCCAGAACGGCACGGTGACGAAAGCATGCAAAGCGTAGGCCATCGCGCCCTGGAAGTGCTGGTTGAGTTCGACCATGACCGGGTGGCGGTCGGACACATAAATCGCGTTTCTGAAGAAATCTCCGTGCAGCATGGGTTCTATCGTCATGTAGCCGATGGCGAGCGAAGGCAGCGCCAGCAGCAGCAGCGGGCCGGTCACCACCCAGGGCGTTTCGTGCGGGATGCCGCCATGATGGCCATGATCATCCTGACCATGGCCGTCCCCGCCATGATGGTGCGCGTTGTGGAAACGCTCTTTGCCATGGAAAACCAGGAAATACATGCGGAAGGAATAAAAGGCGGTGACGAACACGCCGATCAGCACCGCCCAGTAGGCAATGTCGGCCACCGGCAGGTGCGACAGTTTCACTGCCTCGATGATGGTTTCCTTGGAATAGAAGCCCGACAGGAAAGGCGTGCCGATCAGCGCCAGCGACCCGATCAGCGCGGTGATCCAGGTGATCGGCATGTACTTCTTCAGGCCGCCCATGGTGCGGATGTCCTGGTTGTGGTGCATGGCAATGATGACGCTGCCTGCCGCGAGGAACAGCAGCGCCTTGAAGAAGGCGTGCGTCATCAGGTGGAACACCGCGACCGAATAGGCCGAGGCGCCGAGCGCCACCGTCATGTAGCCCAGCTGAGACAGCGTCGAATACGCCACCACCCGCTTGATGTCGTTCTGCACGATGCCGAGGAAACCCATGAACAGCGCAGTGATCGCGCCGATCACCATGATGAAGGAAAGGGCCACGTCGGACAGCTCGTACAGCGGCGACATGCGTGCCACCATGAAGATACCGGCGGTGACCATGGTCGCGGCGTGGATCAGCGCGGAAATCGGCGTCGGGCCTTCCATCGAATCGGGTAGCCAGACGTGCAGCGGAAACTGCGCCGACTTGCCCATGGCGCCGATGAACAGCAGGATGCCGATCACCGTCATCAGGTTCCAGGCCGAATCGCCCCAGATCGTGATGCTTTCGTTGGCGAGTGCCGGGGCCTTAGCAAACACGGTGGCGTAATCGAGCGAACCAAAATAGGCCAGCACCAGGCCGATGCCGAGGATGAAGCCGAAGTCGCCGACGCGGTTGACGAGAAAAGCCTTGAGGTTGGCGTAGATCGCGCTTTCCTTCTGGTACCAGAAGCCGATCAGCAGATAGGACACCAGCCCGACCGCTTCCCAGCCGAAGAAGAGCTGCAGGAAATTATTGCTCATCACCAGCATCAGCATGGCGAAGGTGAAGAGCGAAATGTACGAGAAGAAGCGCTGATAACCCGGATCGTCGTGCATGTAACCGATGGTGTAGACATGCACCATCAGCGAAACGAAGGTGACAACGAGCATCATCATCACGGTGAGCGAGTCGATCAGGAAGCCGACCTCGAAGCTCAAATCGCCCAGCACCATCCAGGTGTAGACCGTGCCGTTGAAGGTATGACCGGCCAATACGTCCTGGAACACGAATACTGACGCGATGAAAGACACCGCGACGCCGGCGATGGTGACAACGTGCGCGCCAGCGCGGCCGATGAGCTTGCCGAACAGGCCGGCGACGATGGCGCCGAAGAGCGGCGCCAGCGGCACGATGAGATAGAGCGTCTGCATGTCCATCCGCATCAGCCTTTCAGGTGGTCGAGATCATCGACGTTGATCGTGCGCAGATTGCGGAACAGCACCACCAGGATGGCGAGACCGATCGCCGATTCTGCGGCTGCCACGGTAAGGATGAAGAACACGAATATCTGGCCGTGGATGTCGCCCAGATAGTGCGAGAACGCGATGAAGTTCATGTTCACCGCCAGCAGCATCAACTCGATCGCCATCAGGAGAATGATCACATTCTTGCGGTTGAGGAAAATGCCCAGCACCGCAATGGCAAACAGAACACCGCCCAGAATCAGATAATGCGACAGGGAAATCATGCGCGCCCCTCCCCGCCATCCGGCTTCTTCGCGGCTGGCATCCTGATGATGCGCAAGCGGTCGTTGCGCTTTACCTTCACCTGTTCGGCCGGGTCGATGAACTTGCTGTCCTTGCGCCGGCGCAGCGTCAGCGCAATCGCGGCAACGATGGCAACCAGCAGGATCACGGCGGCCAGTTCAAAGGCATACACGTAGTCGGTATACAGGAAACGGCCCAATTCCTTGGTGTTGCTGTAATCCGCCGGACGGGGCCCCGGCGCCCCCATCACCTCCAGCCCGAAATGGCGGCCGCCCAGAATCAGCGTCATTTCGATCACCAGCAGCACCGAAACGAAGCCGGCCAGCGGCAGATAATTCCAGAAGCCCTCCCGAAGCTTGTCGAGATTGATGTCCAGCATCATCACGACGAACAGGAACAGCACCATCACCGCCCCCACGTAGACCAGCACGAGAACGATGGCGAGAAATTCGGCTTCCAGCAGCATCCACAGCCCTGCTGCCGTAAAAAAGGCCAACACCAGATAAAGCGCGGCGTGAACCGGGTTGCGCGCAGTGATCACGCGCAGTCCGGCAAATACCAGAATGGCAGCGAAGAAGTAGAAGATGGCGGTGGTGTAGGTCATTGTTGTAGGGGTCAGGATTCAGGATTCAGGATTCAGGATCGGGGAAAACCCGCCCGATCAGCCCTCCTCGCTTCGAATTTAATGTTTGCCCCTTCCTCCCTTTGAATTGTTGCTGATCAACTGTCTGGCGCTCCGTCGTCGCGGCATCCCGGCCCCTTTACCGATACTTCGCATCTGCCGCGCGGTCCTTGGCAATCTGCGCTTCATGCGCGTCGCCGATGGCGAGCAGCATGGGCTTGGTGTAGTAGAGGTCGCCGCGTTTTTCGCCGTGGTATTCGAGAATGCGCGTCTCCACGATGGAATCGACCGGGCAGGATTCTTCGCAAAAGCCGCAGAAGATGCATTTCGTCAGGTCGATATCGTAGCGCGTGGTGCGGCGCGTGCCGTCCTCGCGCTTTTCTGATTCGATGGTGATGGCCAGCGCCGGGCAGACCGCCTCGCACAGCTTGCAGGCGATGCAACGCTCCTCGCCGTTGGGGTAGCGGCGCAAAGCGTGCAGTCCCCTGAAACGCGGACTTTGTGGCGTTTTTTCTTCCGGGAACTGCACGGTGATCTTGCGCGCGAAGAGATGCCGGCCGGTGAGCATCATTCCCTTGATCAATTCGATCAGGAGCAGGCTGCCGAAGAACTGGGTCAGTCTTTTCATGGCGCGCTCAATGGAAGAGATGGCCTAGCGGCGTCTGCATCATGGCGCCGACCAAGACGATCCAGACGAGGGTGATGGGAATGAATACCTTCCAGCCCAGACGCATGATCTGGTCGTAGCGATAGCGCGGAAAGGTTGCCCGGAACCACAGAAAGAGGAAGAGTATGAATGCGGTTTTCAGCAGCCACCACAACATGCCGTCCCCCAGCAGCCAGCCCAGTCCGGGGATGTCGTTGAGGAAAGGCAGCGGCGCCAGCCAGCCGCCCAGGAACATCAGCGTGGTCAGAGCCGCAACAAGAATCATGTTCGCGTATTCGGCGAGGAAAAACACCGCAAACGCCATGCCGGAATATTCCACATGGAAACCGGCGACGATTTCCGATTCGCCTTCGGCCACGTCGAACGGCGCACGGTTGGTTTCCGCCACCCCCGAAATCAGGTAGACGATGAAAAGCGGAAACAGCGGCCACAGATACCATTGGTGTATGCCGCCAGACTGGCCCCGCACGATGTCGACGAGATTGAGCGACTGCGCCGCCATCAATACACCGACCAGGGCAAAACCCATGGCGATTTCATACGACACGATTTGCGCCGCCGAACGCATTGCTCCAAGAAAAGCATATTTGGAGTTGGACGCCCAACCCGCGATGATGACGCCATAGACGCCCATTGAGGTGATCGCCATCACATACAGCAGCCCGGCGTTGATGTTCGCCAGAACCAGCGTATCGGTGAACGGAATCACCGCCCAGGCCGCAAGCGCGGGGGCAATGGCGAGAATGGGGCCCAGCACGAACAAGCCCCGGTTCGCCCCGGACGGGATGATGATTTCCTTCATCAGGAGCTTGAGACCGTCGGCAATCGGTTGCAGGAGTCCGAACGGGCCCACGCGATTGGGACCGATGCGCACCTGCATCCAGCCGATCACCTTGCGTTCGGCGTAGGTGAGATAGGCAACCGCCAGCATCAGCGGCCCTACCACCGCCATGATCTTGACCAGTGTCCACGCCACCGACTGGATCACCGCCCAGTCCACGCCCGCGCCTTGCATCAGTCCGGCCTCCATCAGACGGGCTCCGCCGTGATCGGGCCGAACATCGGGCCCAGGTTCGCGGTCAACGGATGGCCGCTTGGCACCCGTATGCAGTTATCGGGCAGATGATCGTCGCGCTCAACCTTGAGTGTGAGCGCCGAAGCCGTCTGGCGCACCGACACGCGGCCGTTTTCGGTCAACCCCAGCCTGGCGATCAACTGGCTGTGCATGCGCGCCACCGGCAGTGACGCATCCAGCGTGCGCTGCAGCGAGGGTGCGCGTCGCACCACTGCGTCGGTCTGGTAGATGGGCACTTCTGCCACCCGTTCCAGGCCAGGCCCGACCGCAACCGGGTCCGCCGCAACCGGCCCGATATCGTTGCAGAGGTAGCCCTGCACATTGCCGGTCGGCGTATCGCCCAGCGCGTCGCGCAGTACATCCCTCGAATCGTTGTAATCGAAGCCCGCCAGCCCCAGCAGGTTGCCCAGCACGCGCAGCACTTTCCAGGCCGGGCGGGTTTCGCCCAGAGGTTTGACCACCGCGTTGAAACTCTGCACCCGGCCTTCGGTATTGATGAAGGTGCCGGAAGTTTCGGTCCAGGGCGCAATCGGCAGCAGCACATCAGCGTAGTCGAGCGACTTGCCCTTGTAGGGCGACATGACCACGACAAAATCCGCCCCGGCAATGCTTTGCAGCGCCGTTACCGGATCATGGGTGTCGAGTTCGGCTTCCACCGCCAGCAGCAGATAGGCCTTGAGCGAACGGGCCAGCATCTCGGCGGCGTTCTTGCCCCGGATGGCGCTGCTGCGCAACGGACCGTGATGCGGCACCGCGCCCACGGCCATGGCGCCGACGCTGTTGGCGGCTTCGCCCAGTACGCCAAAGCTCGCGCCGGCTAGGCGTGCGACTTCCTGGGCGAGCGCGTGTATTTGTGTGTAGGTCGGGTGATGCTGCGCCATGTTGCCCAGGAAAACGGCGCGCGTCTCTCCTCCGGCAAGGCTTGCGGCCATTTTGCGCGCGGTGTCGTCCGCCATGCCGCCGTGCGCTGCGTATGCGGCGGCAATGGCCGGCACCGGCTGTTTCTTCAGTTCGGCCAGCGCCACGCAGACGCCTGCCAGCGTCGCGGCCAATTGCGAGGGCGGCACGATGCGCTTGGCGTGCACCTTGCCGAGGAACTCATCCTCGTGCGCGTTGATGAGGTTGAGCTCGCCATACCAGCGCACCGATTCGCGGATGCGGTGCGCCATCAGCGGATGGTCCTTGCGCAGATTGGAACCGACCACCAGGATGCGGTTGAGCCGCGACATGTAGGTGACGGGCATGCCCAGCCAGAAGCCGCCGCGCGCCTTGTCGTCAAGCGAAAAGTCGGACTGCCGCAAACGGTGATCGACATTGCCGCTGCCCATGCCGCGCATCAGTTTTTGCAGCAGGAAAAGCTCTTCGGCAGTGCGATAGGGCGTCGACAGTGCGCCCATGTCTTGCGGAGCGAAAGTCTTCAGCCGGTCGGCGACAAATTGCAGGGCGGTCTGCCAATCGGTTTCGATCCACTGGCCGTCCTGCTTGATCATCGGCCAGGTCAGCCGCTCGGTCGTGTTGAGTCCTTCATAGGAAAAGCGGTCACGGTCGGACAGCCAGCATTCGTTGACGTCCTCGTTCTCGCGCGGCAGGACGCGCATCACCTTGTTGTCCTTGACGTGCACCTCGATGTTGGAGCCCAGGCTGTCGTGCGGACTGATCGAGGGCCGGCGCGACAGCTCCCAGGTGCGTGCGGTGTAGCGGAAAGGTTTGCTGGTCAGCGCGCCGACCGGACACAGATCGATGACGTTGCCAGAGAGTTCGGACGCCACCTGGGTTTCCAGGAAAGGCATCACCTCGGTATGCTCGCCACGGCCGGCCATGCCGAGTTCCATGACACCAGCGATTTCCTGGCCGAAGCGCACGCAGCGACTGCAGTGGATGCAACGCGTCATGTCCGTTGCAATCAGGGGGCCGAGGTTCTTGTCGCGCACCACCCGTTTGACCTCTTGATAGCGCGAAGACGAAGCGCCATAGCCAACCGCCAGGTCCTGTAGGGTGCACTCGCCCCCCTGATCGCAGATCGGGCAGTCGAGCGGGTGATTGATGAGCAGAAATTCCATCACGCTTTTCTGTGCCTTGACGGCGTAATCCGAGCGCGTGAACACTTTCATGCCGTCAGTCACCGGCGTCGCGCAGGCCGGCAACGGCTTGGGGGCTTTCTCCACCTGCACCAGGCACATGCGGCAGTTGGCGGCAATCGACAGTTTTTTGTGGTAACAGAAATGCGGAATCGGAATGCCGGCCTGGTTGGCCGCATCCATGATGGTCTCGCCGCTTTCGACCTGAAGCGGTTTGCCGTCGATTTCGATATTCAGGGTCGCCATCTGTTCACACCATGCAGCGCTTGTATTCGACGTGGTATGCGAATTCATCGCCGAAATGTTTGAGGAAGCTCTGCACAGGCATGGCCGCAGCGTCGCCTAGCGCGCAGATAGTGTGGCCGCCGATCTTGCTCGCCACGCTGTTCAGCAGGTCCAGGTCTTCCGGCCTGCCCTGCCCGTGTTCGATACGATGGATCACACGGTACATCCAGCCTGTGCCTTCGCGGCAGGGTGTGCACTGACCACAGGATTCCTCAAAATAAAAATACGCCAGGCGCTCCAGCGCACGCACCATGCAGACGGTTTCATCCATCACGATCACGGCGCCGGACCCCAGCATGGAACCGGCCTTGGCGATGGAGTCGAAATCCATCGAGCAGTCCATCATGATGTCCGCCGGCAACACGGGCGCAGACGAACCGCCTGGGATCACGGCCTTGAGTTTGTGTCCATCACGCACGCCGCCGGCCATTTCCAGAAGTTCGGCAAACGGCGTGCCGAGTCCCACTTCGTAATTGCCCGGCTTGTTCACGTGGCCTGACACCGAGAACATTTTCGCGCCGCCATTGTTCGGCTTGCCCAGTTCCAGAAAGGCCTGGCCGCCGTGCTGCACGATCCAGGGCACCGATGCCAGCGTCTCCGTATTGTTGATCGTGGTCGGCTTGCCGTAAAGTCCGAAACTGGCAGGAAACGGCGGCTTGAAGCGCGGCTGGCCTTTCTTGCCCTCGATGGATTCCAGCAGCGCGGTTTCCTCGCCGCAGATATAGGCGCCGTAGCCGTGGTGGGCATGGAGCTGAAAGCAGAAATCGGTGCCGAAGAGGTTATCGCCAAGATAGCCCGCCTCGCGCGCCTCGTGCAATGCGCGTTCGAAAATCCGGTAGATCTCGAATATTTCGCCGTGGATATAGTTGTAACCCACCTTGGCGCCCAGCACGTAACCGGCGATGGCCATGCCCTCGATGAGTTGATGCGGGTTGTAGCGCAGGATGTCGCGGTCTTTGAATGTACCCGGCTCGCCTTCATCGCTGTTGCAGACGATATATTTTTCGCCGGGAAAGGCGCGCGGCATGAAGCTCCATTTGAGACCGGTTGGAAAGCCCGCGCCGCCTCGGCCGCGCAGCGCGCTGAGTTTGAGCTGGGCAATGATGTCGTCACCGGAGATTTTTTCGGTGACGACCCGGCGCAGGGCCTGGTATCCGCCATTGGCCACATAAGTCGCCAGTGAAGCAGGATTGTCGAAATCCTGTGTCCAGGAGCACACCTTGATCGAGGGGGTCAGCAGACTCATCGCGTCACCCCTGTCATTCCAGATCGTCGAGCATGGCATCCACCCGTTCCGGGGTAAGGTGCGTATGCATGACATGGTTGTTGTGCAGGCACATGGGGGCGTCGCCGCAAGCCCCCATGCATTCGCCTTCCTTCAGCGTGAAACGACCGTCCTCGGTGGTTTCACCGTAGCCGATCCCCAGACGTTTCTTGAGGTGCTCGCCGATCTCGTTTGCCCCCATCAGCGCGCAGGGCAGGTTGGTGCATACCGTGAGCTTGTGACGCCCCACCGGCTGGGTGTCGTACATGTTGTAGAACGTTGCCACTTCATAGGCGGCAATCGCCGGCATGTCGAGCAGGTTCGCCACGTATTCGATGAGTTCGCGGCTCAGCCAGCCCTTTTCGCCCTGCGCGATGCGCAATGCGCCCATCACGGCCGACTGTTTCTGGTCGACCGGGTATTTTGCGATTTCGGCGTTGATCTGGTTCAGGGATTCCTGCGACAACATCAGCGGTCAATCTCCCCGAAAACAATATCCTGCGTGCCGATGATCGCCACCACATCCGCAATCATGTGCCCACGCGCCATTTCATCGAGTGCCGCCAGGTGGGCGTAGCCCGGCGCACGAATCTTCAGGCGAAAGGGTTTGTTTGCCCCGTCCGACACCAGATAGATGCCGAATTCGCCCTTGGGATGTTCGACCGCCGCATAGGTTTCGCCCGCCGGCACGTGCATGCCCTCGGTAAAGAGTTTGAAGTGGTGGATCAACTCTTCCATGTTCTGTTTCATGGAAAGCCGGTCAGGCGGCGCAACCTTGTGGTTGTCGACGATCACCGGTCCAGGATTCTTTTTCAGCCAGTCCACGCACTGCTTGATGATGCGGTTTGACTGGCGGAATTCCTCGATGCGCACCAGATAACGGTCGTAACAGTCGCCATTGGTGCCAACGGGAATGTCGAAGTCCATACGGTCGTAGACTTCGTAGGGCTGCTTCTTGCGCAAATCCCATTCGACGCCGGAGCCGCGCAGCATCGGGCCGGTGAAACCAAGCGCCAGAGCGCGTTCGGGCGAAACCACCCCGATGCCGACAGTGCGCTGTTTCCAGATGCGGTTGTCGGTGAGGAGCGTTTCGTATTCGTCCACGTACGCGGGGAAGCGGTTGGTGAAATCTTCGATGAAGTCGAGCAGCGAGCCTTGTCGATTTTCATTCATCGACTTCAGGGTGGCTTCGTTGCGCGTGTGCTGCGCGGCATACTGCGGCATGGTGTCCGGCAGATCTCGATAGACGCCGCCCGGACGGTAGTATGCCGCGTGCATTCGCGCGCCCGAAACGGCTTCGTAGCAGTCCATCAGATCTTCGCGTTCGCGGAAGGTATAGAGAAAAACCGT
The DNA here is from genome assembly GCA_020216925.1 of Thiobacillus sp. Classification (GTDB taxonomy): domain Bacteria; phylum Pseudomonadota; class Gammaproteobacteria; order Burkholderiales; family Thiobacillaceae; genus Thiobacillus. The sequence goes on from JAIWOL010000169.1 coordinate 14,574, forward strand.
CATCGCGCCCACATCCAGCGCGTGCGCGCCCAGCCACAGCAGGTGGTTCAGCACGCGCGTGATTTCGTCGAACATCACACGGATGTACTGCGCGCGCTCGGGCACTTGGATGCCAAGCAGCTTTTCAATCGCCATCACGTAGGCATGCTCGTTGACCATCATCGACACGTAGTCGAGCCGGTCCATGTAAGGCACGGACTGGATGAAGGTCTTGTGCTCGGCAAGCTTTTCGGTTGCACGGTGTAAAAGACCGATGTGCGGGTCGGCGCGCTGGATAACCTCGCCGTCGAGTTCCAGCACCAGCCGCAGCACGCCGTGCGCCGCCGGGTGCTGCGGGCCGAAGTTCATGGTGTAGTTGCGGATTTCAGCCATGCTGAAACTCCGTAACCGTACCCATCAAAACGGCATGAATGCGAATCCTGGTCATCAGCGTTCCCCGCCGTATGAATCATCGCGGACGATGCGCGGCGTGATTTCGCGCGGCTCGATCGACACCGGCTGATAAATCACGCGCTGCTGGGTGGGGTCGTAACGCATTTCGACGTGTCCCGAAAGCGGAAAATCCTTGCGGAAGGGATGGCCGATGAAACCGTAGTCGGTAAGAATGCGGCGCAAATCGGGATGCCCCTCGAACACAATGCCGTAAAGGTCGAAAGCCTCGCGTTCAAACCAGTTGGCGGCAGGCCAGACATCGACTATCGATGCCACGACCGGCAGAGCGTCGTCGGGACAGTAGGTGCGCACGCGCAGGCGCTGATTGTGCAAAAGCGAGAGCAAATGCACAACCACGGCAAAGCGCGGGCCTTCGCGGACATCATTGCCGAACCCGGAATAGTCCACGCCGCACAGGTCGATCAACTGCTCGAAGCGGCAATCGGCATGCTCACGCAGCAGGCGCATGGATTCCACATAACGCCCGGCCCTGACCTCGACCGTGACTTCGCCCAGCCGCACCCCGACAGCTTCGGCCCGCTCGCCAAGCACAGATTGAAGAATCATGGCCAGTTCTTCTGGCGTGCGGGGATTCGTCATGTCAGCGGGCAATGGTATTGGTACGCCGGATCTTGTTCTGCAACTGAATGATGCCGAACAGCAGCGCTTCTGCAGTCGGCGGACAACCAGGCACATAGATGTCGACGGGCACGATGCGGTCACAGCCCCGCACGACCGAATAGGAATAATGGTAGTAGCCGCCTCCGTTGGCGCACGACCCCATGGAAATCACCCAGCGCGGCTCGGCCATCTGGTCATACACTTTTCGCAATGCAGGCGCCATTTTGTTGCAAAGGGTGCCGGCGACGATCATCACGTCAGACTGGCGGGGGCTCGGCCGAAACACAATGCCAAAGCGATCCAGATCGTAACGCGACGCGCCCGCCTGCATCATTTCCACCGCGCAACACGCCAGACCAAAAGTCATCGGCCACATCGACCCCGTGCGCATGTAATTGATGAGCTGATCCGCCTTGGCGGTGACAAAGCCCTGTTCGAGGACGCCTTCGATGCTCATGCGCGACCTCCTGCCGTCATTCCCACTCCAGCGCCCCCCTCATCCACTCGTAGACGAAACCGACCACAAGAATACCGAGAAAGACCATCATCGACAGAAAGCCGAACAGCCCAATTTCCTCGAGCACGACGGCCCACGGAAAAAGAAAGGCAATTTCAAGGTCGAACAGGATGAAGAGAATGGCCACGAGGTAATAGCGCACGTCGAATTTCATTCGCGCATCCTCGAACGCCTCGAAACCACATTCGTAGGGTGAGAGCTTTTCGCTGTCGGGGCGACTGGGTGCAAGCAGGCCGCCGGCAAGAATGGGACCAATGCCAAACGCCAGCCCGACCGCTATGAACAACAGAATGGGGAGGTAATTCTCCAGCATCGAGGTTCCTCCGACTGCGCCCGATGGGGCGTGACATAGTTATAGGGTATTGCCGGAGTGTATTAGTCTGGCGCGCCGGGTGTCAAGCTGTAAAAAATGCCATTAGCGCTGATGAATCAATTAGTTACGAAACAGAATGACTAATGATTCGATCAGGAAATTTGATGGTGCCGACGGCGAGACTCGAACTCGCACGACCAAGGTCACTACCCCCTCAAGATAGCGTGTCTACCAATTCCACCA
>JAIWOL010000170.1 GCA_020216925.1 Thiobacillus sp.
GTGCAGCGCTACGTCGAGGAATGCCTCGCCGGCAAGACCGGCCCGCGCGGCAAGGACTTCAACATGCGCTGGGTCGCCTCGATGGTCGCCGAAGTGCACCGCATCCTCACCCGCGGCGGCATCTTCATGTATCCCAAGGACACGAAAGACCCCAGCAAGGCCGGCAAGCTGCGCCTGCTGTACGAAGCCAACCCGATGGCCTTCATCGTCGAGCAGGCCGGCGGCGCCGCCACCACCGGCTATTCGCGCATCCTCGACCTCAAGCCGGAAGGCCTGCACCAGCGCGTGCCGGTGATCCTCGGCTCCAAGACCGAAGTCGATACCGTCACCGGCTACCATCACGAAAAGGCAGCGTGACGCCTCGCACGCCGCAGCAACAAACAAGCCGGGTGACCCCGGCTTTTTTGTTGCCCGGCTTGTTCTCCACGCCTGCTCGGCTCAGCCTGCCGCGCGCGCCGTCGACGGCAAAGGCTCCAGCAACGCCCGCACATCATCCTCGCCAAACTTGGCGAGCGCCGCCCCGTCCTCGGCCAGCACGCTGGCAGCCAGCTCGGCTTTTTTCTCCTGCAGCGCCAGGATTTTTTCCTCGATGCTGCCCGCCACCACCAGCTTGTAGACGAACACCCGCTTCGTTTGCCCAATGCGATGCGCGCGGTCGGTGGCCTGATTTTCCATAGCGGGGTTCCACCACGGATCGTAGTGGATCACCGTGTCGGCCGCGGTGAGATTGAGCCCCACGCCCCCCGCCTTGAGGCTGATGAGAAAAACCGGCACCTCGCCATCCTGAAAGCGCCGGATCGGGGTTTCCCGGTCGCGCGTGTCGCCGGTGAGCAGGCTGTAGCCAATCCCTTTTTCTGCAAGCTCGGCCTCGATCAGGGCCAGCATGGACGTGAACTGCGAGAACAGCAGCACGCGCCGGCCTTCTTCGACCAGCTCGGGTAGCATGTCCATCAACAAATCGAGTTTGGCGCGTTCCTTCACCGCGCGCGCGCCGGCGTTCTTCACCAGACGCGGGTCGCAACACACCTGCCGCAGCTTCAGCAGCGCGTCCAGAATCACGATCTGGCTCTTGGCGAAGCCCTGCGCGCGGATCGCATCGAGCACGCGCTTGTCCATCGCGATCCTTACGGTTTCGTACAGGTCACGCTGCCCGCCCACCAGTTCGACCGTGCGGACAATGACGGTTTTTTCCGGCAACTCTTTCGCCACGTCTTCCTTGCGCCGCCGCAGCACAAAGGGAGCGATGCGCCGGGCCAGCAGGTCGGCGCGCAGCGCGTCGCCGCGCTTTTCGATTGGATTGCGAAACGCCTTGTTGAAGGTTTTGGCGTCGCCCAGAAACCCCGGCAGCAGAAAGTCGAACTGCGCCCAAAGCTCTCCCAGGTGGTTTTCCAGCGGCGTGCCGGTAAGACAGAGACGATGCCGCGCCGGCAGCTCGCGCACAATTTTCGCAGCACGGCTGCCGGCGTTTTTTACCGTTTGCGCCTCATCGAGTATCAACAGATGCCATTTAACCGCGGCCAGCGTTTCATGGTCGCGCCACAAGAGCGGATAGGTGGTGAGCACCACATCGTGCCCGGCGATTTCAGCGAAGCGGCTCGCACGATCCTTGCCGTGCAGCGACAACACCCTGAGATCGGGCGCAAAACGTTCGGCTTCGCGTTTCCAGTTGAAGACCAGCGAAGTGGGCAACACCACCAGCGCCGGCCGGTCAAGACGGCCCGCCTGCTTTTCGCACAGAAGATGCGCCAGCGTCTGCGCGGTTTTGCCGAGCCCCATATCGTCGGCCAGTATCCCCGCAAGATCGTGGCCGGCGAGGTATTGCAGCCACGCCAGACCCTCGCGCTGATAGGGCCGCAACTCAAGCCGGAAACCGGCAGGCGGATCGACCGGACGCACACCGTCGGCATCCTTGAGCAGCCGCGCGAAGGCAAGTATGGCGTCCTGCCCGCTGCGGTTCCAGGCAGCGTCGCCGGCGAGCGCCGCCAGCCGCGGCGCGTCGAGCTTAGAAATCCGGAAAACCCCGCCCGGCGGCGTGTCGAACAGGTCGATCAGCGTCGTCGCCAGCGGCTTGATGCGCGAGGCTGGCGCATGGATGCGCGTGCCATCGCCCGCATGCAGCGCCACCATTTCGCTGTTGCGGACAGCCTTCAGCTTGTTGCGGTCGAGCCAGCGCGGATCGCGCTGGAATAGCTCGTGCAACAAAGGCGCGAGCGGCAGACGGCGACCCTCGATGACCACGCCCAGATCGAGTTTCAGCCAGCCATTGCCCGCGTCTTCGAAATCGGCTTCCCAGGCGTCGGCCTCGATGAGAAGGTGGCGGAAATCTTTTGGAATCTCGACCGTCCAGCCGTTCTCGCGCAGCTTGGGCACGGCCAAGCGCATGAACTCCGGCCACGCCGCTTCGTTTGCCAGCCCGAACACAGGCTCGTCGAGCGGCAGCGCCCTGGCCGGCACGCGCTTAAGGCCGCATGCACCCAGCTGCGCAATGCAGTCCGATTCGCGCGCGGGATCACGTTTCACCTGCGCAGGTTTGCCGTCATCGCCCAGCACGAACTCACTCCCGTCGTCCACCCCGAACCGGAATTCCTCGTAGGCGAATTCGAGCCGCGCGCAATCGAACAGAGTGCGCCACCAGTTGGTCTTGTATTCCCGGTGCGCATGCAGCTCGCGTATCGCCAGCGTCGCCAGATACAGAACGGGACGCGGAGCGCACTCGACCCGCCGCAGGACAGCCGACGACGGCCGCGGCAACTCGGGAGCCAGCTCGGCCAGCGCACCGGCAACCAGCGGCACATCGGGCGCCGCCAGCGGCGGCAGCGCCAGCAAATGCGCCAGCTGCGCGGAAGACAGCGGAGTTTCGAGCGCGCCGATCTCGCCCGAATCGGTATCGACGTACCACGCCGATTCGAGCACCCACACCGCGTCGGCGCGCGGCGTGGCCGCCAGCCGGACACGGGTGCGCTGCCCTGATTCAATCCACGCCAGCTTTGCATGGCGCGCCCCCCCCGGCTTCAGCAGCAACGGCGGATTCGCATCGAGATACAGACGACCGGTAGCCAGCATCCGCGCCAGCGCGGCTTCGCCCTTGGCGCCAAAAAGCAGAAAACGCTCGATCCACGCGCTGCGGTCGCGCATCGACCAGATCAGCGGCAGAATCAACTGATCGGCCTCGGTCATGAAGGACGGCGCGCTGGTCAGCGCGCGTTCGACCTGCGACCAGGCCTGCGCGCGCAACAGCCCGCCTGCGTCGTCGGCGCGACCTTTCAGGAAACGCAGCGTCGGCCCGTCGGGCGCGATAACAAGAAGATAGAACAGGCTGTCACGCTTGACCGCGGACTTGCCCCCCGCCATCGCCGGCCGCTGCACAGCGGACTGGCGAAACCCCTCGATCCATGCCAGCACCTCGGGATTCACCCGCGTCGGCATGCGCTGCGACTCCAGCCAGGCCAGCAAGGCTGCCGCGCCATGCTTGCAATTGAGCCCTACCGGGCACGAACAAAAAGTCTTCGGCGCCGCCCGTCCGCGCGCGTCCAGCTGGAAATGCACGATCACGCTATAGGCCTGCGGCGCGGAACCGCGCACGCTGGCAAAAAGCACGTTGTTGTCCAGCTTGAGCCCCGACACCTGGCGCAGATACGGCCTGGCTTTAGCCACCTCGCGCGGGCCAAACCAGCGGACGACATCGTTCTCGTCGAATTCAGGCGGAGGGATGTTCTGGATTTTCGGCATGGCCGTGAATTCTAACCTTGCCCCTTGCATCACGCCGGACGAACTTGCGTGAATCCAATTCAAGGCGTATGCCGGTCACCGCTTCAACACGTGACCAAGTTGCCGGCTGCGTCTTAATCCCTTTCGATTCAGGGCGTGTGTCGGTCCGTCGAGTCGGTTGTCCAGATCAGCGAAGAAGGGTCTTAATCCCTTTCAATTCAGGGCGTGTGTCGGTCCGGAGTATGGGCCGAGTATGGCCCTGGTGGTCACGTCTTAATCCCTTTCAATTCAGGGCGTGTGTCGGTCACAAAATCGTGCTGAACACGGCGGAGCGCGAGGAAGTCTTAATCCCTTTCAATTCAGGGCGTGTGTCGGTCTCCATCGTTGCAAAAGACCTGCAAGAAGACTTTGTCTTAATCCCTTTCAATTCAGGGCGTGTGTCGGTCATCTCCTCGGCAGAAAGATCGAGACCTTCACGAGTCTTAATCCCTTTCAATTCAGGGCGTGTGTCGGTCGTTAGGGCCTTGCACTATCAACAGGCGCATCGTCTTAATCCCTTTCAATTCAGGGCGTGTGTCGGTCGACTATTACTAAAGAGTTTTGAAAATGGGCTTTTGTCTTAATCCCTTTCAATTCAGGGCGTGTGTCGGTCGTAATTTGTATTTTGACATTGCGGAAGCATTCGGTCTTAATCCCTTTCAATTCAGGGCGTGTGTCGGTCAGCGAAACATGAGAAAGTCGGTTTACAGGAAGGGTCTTAATCCCTTTCAATTCAGGGCGTGTGTCGGTCAAGTTCCAGTGTATTTAATGGCGTATCCAAACGTGTCTTAATCCCTTTCAATTCAGGGCGTGTGTCGGTCTCAAACATTGCACGACCCTCGTGTGGGCGTACGATGTCTTAATCCCTTTCAATTCAGGGCGTGTGTCGGTCCAAAACACCATGCGTTGTGCGGACGAGCAGTTGCGTCTTAATCCCTTTCAATTCAGGGCGTGTGTCGGTCGCGTGAGGCGCTCGCCAACCGCATGATCAGCCGTCTTAATCCCTTTCAATTCAGGGCGTGTGTCGGTCGGGCTTGGATTGCTCATCACCCCCATGTACTGGCTGTCTTAATCCCTTTCAATTCAGGGCGTGTGTCGGTCTACATTGCGGCGATATCTATGACATCGACTCGGGGTCTTAATCCCTTTCAATTCAGGGCGTGTGTCGGTCATCATTTCTCGCGAGGAAGAAGTCGAAGTCCCGTCTTAATCCCTTTCAATTCAGGGCGTGTGTCGGTCGTAATAACAGCTCACCTCGAACGCGAGCAAGATGTCTTAATCCCTTTCAATTCAGGGCGTGTGTCGGTCAAATATCCCCATTAACCCAAACGGAGCACCAGGTCTTAATCCCTTTCAATTCAGGGCGTGTGTCGGTCCCCAGCTCGACAACACGTCGAATAACATCAAGGAGTCTTAATCCCTTTCAATTCAGGGCGTGTGTCGGTCCCCCAACATTCCCAAGGAAGCGAAAAGCATTTAGTCTTAATCCCTTTCAATTCAGGGCGTGTGTCGGTCCCACACCTGCCCGCATTGCTTCGGGGAATCACTGTCTTAATCCCTTTCAATTCAGGGCGTGTGTCGGTCTCGGCGCCGGACTGGGCAGCGATGATCGATAGCGGTCTTAATCCCTTTCAATTCAGGGCGTGTGTCGGTCCGCGGGGTGCGATTTTTCCTTGCCAATCATCCTTGTAGCCGTGGCATTAGCCAAATAGTCGATCATTTCAAACTTGTGCTTCATTCTGCCTCCTCCTGCCAGGCCAAGGGCAGGTCTGTGTAGTGTATTCCTGACGGAAAGGTCCCGCGACCCAGCCGTTTTTTGAGCCCACGGGCGGGCAAGGGGTAACAGCGCAGGTCGTCACTTTTGTCGTCGATGATGGCAGCAAGTTCGGACAGATAGCGCACAACCTGGCGCGGGTCGCAGGTCAGCCAGAAGACGCTGTATTCGATAGGAACAGCTATTTTGCAGAGCGCACGATACACACGCGCCAGTCTGCGCGGGTGGCTGATGTCGTAGGCGACGATATAGTCCGCCAAGGCTATTCTGCCGGTCGTATGCTGTTTTCAAGCGCGCCGTCGTCGTCGAAGCCTTGGGTTTCCTCGGCCTCGGCCGCCGGGCAGATCACGCGCAGAATCTGGCGGCATCGATCCTGCAAGTCGCGGCGCATGGCTTCGGCCTGGTCTTCCCATGCCTGATAGAAGCGGGTGCGGCCGGCCTTGCCCAGCAGGCAACCCGTTTGCGAACTGGTGCTGAAGTCGTCCGCACGCAGTGTCTGTTTGTTGAACAGGCGCAGTACCCAGCGATCAATGTCGGGCCGCTGAGGTTCGACCAGGTCACTCGCCAGCGAGTCGCGACCATGGCTTGGCTGATGGTAAAAGCCGATGGCGGGATCGAGCCCGGCAGCGTGGGCTGCAAGCACGGCCTCGGCATGCAAAAGCGTGTAGGCAAGCGAGAGGACGGCATTGACGGGGTCGCGCGGGGGACGCCGGTTGCGTCCGGCAAAGCCCAGGCTTTGCGGCACCAAGGCGGCAAAGGCAGAAAAATAGAGATTGGCGGCCGCGCCTTCGACGCCACGCAGGGCGGGAATGTCGGGTTGTTCGTCCAGCCGCTTGAGCATGCCGAGAATGCCACCGATGGCGCGGTTGAGTTCGTAGCGTGCGTCGTGCCGGGTTTCGAGTTTGCGGTTGAGCAGGTCACACTGGGCGGCAAGCTTTTGCCGGACGATGTCGCGGGCAATGTCAAGGCAGCGGGTGCTGTCGAGCGCGGCCTGGTATTGCGCCAGTCTGCGAGCGGCATCCTTGTGCGGGCGCGGCAGGAACAGGCTGGGTTCGTGCCTGCGCCCATCGAGGACGATGAGCCCGATGCCGTGCGCGCCCAGCCGGCCCAGCAGGCTGGTTTCGAGCGTGATGTTGCCACGCACGATGATGCGTTCGAGCGGGCCCAGCGGCACGGTGCCGATGCGCTCACCGTTTTCGTAAAACATGAGTGCGTCGCCATCGAGGTCGAGGCGGACGTGCTTGCGGTCGATGTAGAGCGTGCCCATCTGCGCTCAGAAGATGGTGAACACGGGCTGCGCAGCGCGGGTGGCGCAGCCAAACAGGCGCGGCTGCATGCGCGGGTCGAGTTGCAGGATGTGGATGCGGTCTTTTTCGGCGTCGATGAGGTCGGCAAGCCCGGCGAGGATGTTGCGCCGCTCGGCCGGGGTGAGCCAGCATTCGCAGAAGGATTTTTGCCCGGCGGCCTTCCAGCCTTTCATGTAGCGCGTGACGCGCGCCAGCCGCCTGGGTTCGGCGATGTCGTAGGCAATGAGGTAGAGGTCGCGGGCGGGTGACATGGGGCAAAGCCGTGTTTCGATACCCGTACCGTAGGCGCTTTATCCGCGAAAGGCGGCAGCGGCAAGCTTGCGGGCGGGGTCAGACAGGCCCGAGCTGGTAGTGACCGAGACCAAAAGCGGCATTCTTGCCGACATGCAGCCACTGGCCCAGAAAGAGGAAGGGCCAAAATGGCGCAAGGTCGCCATCGAGGCGCCATTCGCCGACTACGCCACCGAGTTTCATTTCCTGCTTTTGGCGGTTGGAGTAGCGCGTCCAGTCGCGCCAGGCGAGGCGTTTTTCGTCGGCGACGGCGGTCGCATGCTTGGCGAGCGCGTGAAAGTCGAGCGCAAGAGGCGCGCCGCAATGCAGTTCGCTGATGAGCGCGGTGCGCTTGACGAGCCCGACGAGCAGCCTGTCGGCGCGAATCTCATTTGGCCCCAGCGGCTTGCCGTTTGCCTGTAGCCGCAAGGGCGTGACGATGCCGAGGCTGACGGCGTGCGGCGCGGCTGCTTCGATGGCGAGGTCCGTGCTGTGCGGCTCGATAACGCCGCTTGCGGTATCGAAGACGATGTGTTCGCCTTGTGGGGCGAGATGTGTGACACGGTCGAGCGTGGCCGTTCCATCGCCCGGCCCTACACCGTGCTGCAAGGCGCGCTGCCAGGCATGAACGATGGTGGGCAGGTGCTTTAGCGCTTGTCCAACGAGTACCAGCTGGAAGGACAGCTTTTCGCCGGGGGGGTAGGCCTTTTCGCCCCATGACGGCGGTTCGATGACGTAGGGCGCCGGAATGTCGGAAAACTTCTGCACGGCATGGCTTTCGGGCGCAGGCGGGGCGAACACGGCGGGATAGGCGCAGCCGCGATACAGCGGGCAGGCTTTGCAGTCCTTTTCGCGGGTGACGCAAACGGTGCGTTTGAAGGCGTGGCCAAAGGCGCCGCGCAGGGCGGAGCCGGCGTATTCGGGCAGGCGCATGGGGGTTTCGACGGTGAATTCGAAGCGGTAGCGGGCGGCGGGAAAGGGGGTGGGGAGCAGGATCATTCGCTCATCCAGCGCTTGAAATAGGCCACCAGTTCCTTGACCTGTTCGGCGGCGAGGATGTCGACCTGGTTGTCGCGCGCACGGCCGCGCAGTTCTTCGCTGACCGGACGGGCTGAGAGCAGCAGGCCACGGCCCATGATGCCGCCAACCTTGTTTGCCAGTTGCGCCAGCTTGTAGATATGGTCGGAATCCTTGCCGTGGTCGCGACCGAATCGTTTGGCCTTGCATTCGACGATGAGCAGGCGGTTGCGGTGGACGATGGCAGCATCGAGTTCGTTGTCTGTCTTTGCACCAGCCGTCTCGATGCGCAGGTTGATGGCCGAGTCGCCGGGCTTCAGGCTGCGCAGCTTGAGCCAGACATATTCTTCCAGCCAGCCGCCGCGGAAGTAACGCGCGGCCTCGGGGTGGGCAAAGACGATCTTGCTGTCGCCGTCCCAGTGGAGCAGGCCCTGCTCCTGCGCCTCGCGCAGCAGGTCGGCGTTGCGTCCGCCGGGGGCGAAGTCGAATTCCTGGCGGGGCCGGAACGGGCCGTCCGGTTCGTTGAGGGCCTTGTCGGCCAGCCAGTTGAGCGTGCCGAAAAACCGGGCCAGCTTGTCGGCGCCATCGCCCATCGTTCGGGTCAGGGCGCCGCGTTGGTCGGCATCCACGCACCATTGCACGTCGCGCTCGCCCCGGGTCTGGATGCGGTAGCCCTGCGCCAGCAGGATGTCTTCCAGCTTCAGCACGTCCGCCATCGGTTGCGTGACGGCCTCGGGCCGCAGCCAGTCGATGCGGTCGTAGCGGGTTTCGCAATAGAGCAGGTGCAGGTTGTCGCCGGCCAGTTCCTGCATCTCGTTGGTGAGCGCGAGCGTCATCAGCTTGTGGCCGCCGGTGGCGTTGAGCACGAGGGGCTTTTCGCCGAGGTCGCAGGCGATGCGCTGGGCCGAGGCGACGATGGCCTCGGGGCTGGCGTCGTCGAAGGGCAGGCTCTTCACGGCGATGCCATGCGCCTTCAGTGCCGTCTTGAGGTTTTCCGCCGAGGCGCGCATGTCGCTGGTTTCCAGGATGACGACTTCCCGTGCGCCCAGTTGGATGGCCGGGATGAGGTTGGCCAGGTTCTGGCCGGTGGCGATGCAGAGGTGAATGTCAGGCCGCTCCATGCGGTACTCCGGGTTTGTCGATCACGTATTCTTCGAGCCGCGCGCCGAAGCGCTCCAGCTCATCGGCGGACAATTCCTGTCCACGCGCTGTGGGGGGCACGTCGAGCGAGAGGTTGAAGAACCGCCCGCCGCGCGCGCAGACCTCGGCGGCGAGGTTGACCGGCAGGATGCCGATGACCACGTCGCCGGGGCGGATGTCGGCGGGGTCGAGGTGGTCGATCTGCCGATCGACTGCAAGCCCCTGCCGGGCCGCCCATTCGACGGCGCCGGTGTGGCGGGTGACGAGATAGGTGGTCATGCCTCGCCTCGCAAGATGGCCAGCTTGAGCTTCTTGCGCTCGTCTTTCATATCCACGGCGACGACCTTGGGAAGCCATTCTGCGATGGTCTCGGCGGCGGCGCGTTTTTCCTCGGCCGTCCAGCCGCTGTCTTCGAGGGCCTCTCTGGCCAGTTGGCGCGCTTTGTCGTGGTAGGCCGTGTTGGGCCGATCCTTGCCGCCACGCAGTTGATCTGCACGGGCGCGGAATTCGTCCTTGAAGGTCTCGATGCGGCGCAGGTTTTTGCTCAGCGACGCAAGCCGGGCCTGCCGCTCGGCTTCCTCGCGCCGGCGCTGCGCTTCGGCTTCCGCGGCGAGGCGGGCCTGCTCTTCTTCCTCGCGGCGTCGGGCTTCGTCTAACGCACGCGTGGCCTCCAGACGGGCGCGTTGCTGCGCCAGTTTTTCTCCCAGACCACGCGCTTTGTCGAGATGCGGCGCACAGGCAGCCTTCAATTCGGGCCAGTCGGCGGCCTGTTCTGCCATGGGTTGTAGTTCGACCAGCAGCCAGCCGAAGGGCAAGAGGCCGGCCATCTGGTCTTTGTCGTTGGCGGCCAGCCAGAGGGTCTTGGCGGCGTCCAGGTAGTCGGGTTTTTCATCCTTGCCTTTCATGATCTTGATGTTGCGCACGCCGTTCAGCGTGACCGACTCGGCCCCGGAGTGCCGCCCAACGCGCAGCAGGACGACCTCGCCGCGCTGCATCCGGTCGTTGGCCGCCGCCAGCAGCTTTTGAATGGCCGCGTCCCAGTCCGGATCGAGATAACCGCGTGCGCGCATCGAATCGATTTCGCGTTTCAGGATCGGTTGGTAGAAACGGTTGCAGGCCTGGGCGATTTCCTTTGCATCGAAGCGCAGGGTGGCATTCGGCAAACGATCAGCGTGCGTCTGGCCGAGTCCGTCGAGCCTTTGCAGGTTGAGTTGGCCAATGAACGCCCGATAGCGCCAGCCGGGCACGCATTCGAGGATTTGGTAGAGGTCTTTGGACTCAGCCTGTGATTTACGAATCAAGCCCTGCTCGTCTCTGACTTCGGCTTTTTTGCGATTGACTGCCAGATGCACCTGGGTGGCGGGCAGGCCGGGCTCGCCACTCCACGCGGCATCGGAAAGTTGCACCAGGCGCATCGGATCGCGCTCCAGGGCCATGCGGGGACGAGCGTTCTCGTCGTAATAGCGGAACAGGCGCCCCTGGAATTCGTGCAGCCCCTTGCGCTCGCGTGCCGGTTGGCCGTCGTTTACCTTGTCGAGCAGGGCCGTGCGGATCGCGCCCTTGAGCGATGAACCATAGAGCACCGGCTGGCGGGTGACGGGGGTGAAGCCGGTGCGGTCGATTTCGAGGCGGTTGAGCACCTTTTTGCCGTCGGCTTCGCGGTTGGCGGTCTGGCCGATACGGCTGGCGTAAAGGGCGGCCACACCCGGCAACACGGGAACCTGCTGCACGGCATGCGCCATCAGTGTTTCCCGGCGCTCGTAAAAGAAGCGCTGCAAGGCCTGGATCATCTCGGTGTTCGGCTTGCGGTTGGCGATGCCTAGCAGTTTTTCCCGCTCGGATGCAGACAATGCCGCCACCGTCGCGCCGGTGTCGAATTCATGCAGGATGCCGTCGTCGATGACGTAATTGGTCGGCTCATAGCTCTCCCCCGTGCCGATGTGAACGGGGGAAAGCGGGGTGATGTGCAGTCGGTAACAGATCACGGGGTTCATGGTGTCACTCCTGCGCGCAAATCCATTTCCGCCAGCTCGGGCAGCTTGATGCCCACCACCGGCGCGTAGCCTTGATGGACGGTTTGCGGTATGGCCTTGGAAAGACTACCGTCGCCGCCCAGCCCCTGGCCGGTGAACGAAACGCCCATGGCCGCCGCCTCTCGCGGGGCGAGCACGGCGCCGGTGTTGGCGAGCAAAACCGGGGTTTTGAACGGATTGCCCTGATGCACGCCGATGTCGCCGTGGCGACCAAAGCGGGGGAAAACGGTGTAGAAGCAGCGTTCGGCATGCCACGCCAAACCTTGCGGCGCGCAGGGGGCGAGGGTGAGCCAGGCGTCGGCGTCAGCCTGAACGGGCAATTCGGCGGCATTAAAGGCGTCGATCTGAAAACGGCCCAGGCCGATGCCCGCGTCGCGCCCGAAACCGAGCTCGCCTATGTCGCGCAGGGCCTGTTCCAGCTCGCTGGGTGCCAAGCGCGCGTCGTCGAACACGATGTGGATGTCCAGCGCGCCGCTCTGGCCATACCACTGCCGCGCCATCGTGTAGGGCGCGAAGCCCTCGCCGGTGGTGCCGGTGCGGCGGTCGATGGCATTGTGCGGGTAGACATGGGATTTGCCCTCCCCGCCCGGAAGATCGCCGGCGGCCCGGCAGTGATGCAGCCAGTCGGCCAGCGGCTCGTGAAAGTGCTCGATGGGCAGCCAGACGCGCTTTTTGGCGGCCTTGCGGTCTTCATCCGGCAGCGGCGTAAAAACGTGTCCCGGCAAGGCGGACCGCGGCAGGTGGCCGGCGGGCAGGGCGTCGGAGAGCACGGCGAAAGGGCGTCTTGCCGTGTAGCTGTCGAGTAGCTGGGTAAGACGCGCCTCGCCCAGCCGGTTGCGCAGCGCCCAGCATAGCTGGCCGAACAGGGTATCGCCCTTGGGCGGGGTGCCAAAGGCGGAAAGCGGCGTGATGCGGGCCGTATAGGTCAGCATGAGGGACTCCGTGTGGCGCTCGGCATTTCAGGCTGCTTGGGCGAGATTGATTTCTGCCAACTTCGGCAAAACATCCTCGCCATCGAGCTTCAATTCGGCGAACCTGACCTTGCCGTAACCACGCGAGCCGGAACCACCCAGGCCGGTGAGTTCGAGCAGCTTGAGTCCCTCGTACACCATGGCCAGCAGGTCATCGCCTTCATGCACGCGCAGCGTCAGGGCGAAATCGAAGCTGGCTCCCGCCGGCACACGTTCGGTGTTGCGCGGGTGTTCGGCCACGCCACGGATGCGGTCGATCATGTTTTCCATTTTGGTTTCGGTGAGCAGCAGATTGCGCCGGCCCATCTCCTCCACCCAGGAACGGGAAAGCGCGCAATCCCAGAAGGCCAGACGTGTGGGGCCGATTTCTTCCACGAGCTTCATGTCCTGGTTGGCGCCTTCCGGCGCGCCGCCGAACAGCCTGAGCAGGTTTTTCGCCTGCTCGCGCCCAGTCTCGGGCAAATCCTTGATGTCGCGGAAACCGAGCGGCTTGCCTGCGGTTTTCCCCACCACGCCCAGCTTCCACTCCAAGAGGCTCCTGATCTTGCCCTTGATGCTGGAGCCGGGGATGTAGGGCTCCTGGGTGACGGGGTTTTTGAGCACCGGATTGTCGGTGCCGCCGATGTGCATCTCGTTGTTGCCGGAGCCGATGTGCAGACCTGTGACCAGTTCGAGGCGGCCAGTGAATTTGCGGATGGTGGTGAGTTTCATGTGGGTTCTCCCTGATTCAGCTTTGGCGATACTGTTTGTAAAAACCCATGAAGGCTTCCCAGAACAGCTTGCAGGTTGTCATGGTCTTGGCATCTTTCACTTCGGATAGGGTGTGCTGGAGCAAATTGACGAAATTTCGATCCACCAGTTTGGGGTTGCGTCCCTCTGCGTAGGCGGCCTTGGCATTCAGCATGCGAATGAATGGCAAGTGCTCATCGAACTTGTCGGGTTGCCGGGAGACTTTTTCTTCCCACATGCACAGTTCGTCATAGAAACGGCGCAGCTGGCTGTGTTTGTTGACGCGATCATTGCCGCCCGCGATGGTTTCTGCCGCCTGTTTAGCGATGCTGTTAAAAATTTCCGAATCAAGTTTCCCGCCAAAACGAATGCGGTTTAGCCAGCCAGCATCGGCCTGCTGGCGGGGCGCTTCGTCGCGCCGTTGCGCGTTGGGTCTGCCTGGATAGGGTTGGGCCATTTCGATCTCCTCAATCGCGTTGCTGATACAGGTGGGTGAACAGGGCGATCTTGTAGGCCGCCCGGTGCTTTTCGATTCCGCTGCTGGCAATCTCCACCGCCAGTTGCTGTTGCAGTTGCCTGCGTTTGCGCTCGGTGGCCTCGCGGTCGCCTTCGTTGCGGATTTTGGCTTCCAGCATGCGCCGGGTGCGGTAGGCGAAGCGGGCGTGCCAGAGGGCGTTTTCGGGACGGGACTGGTCCGCCGCCATGTCGGTGAGGTGGAGCAGGCCATAGAGGTAGCCGGTGGATAGGTTCAATTCGTCACCAAGCCGCTCGAGCGCTTCTTCGCGCGTCATGATGTCGGCGAACTTCTCCCATTGGACAGACTGCCCGAAACAGGTGACGGCGTTTTTGCCCGGCAGCTTTTTTGCGTCGTCCAACGCCGCTTCCGCCAGTTGCGCGAGATGCCGGATGGCCAGCCCCGGCTTGGTCATGGACAGTCCCGTCGAGAAGTGGATATCCGGGTTGTGGGCGACATAGCGGGCGAAGTCGTCGCGCATGCGCTGCGCCAGGCCAATGGTGGAGCGCCACGGGCCGATCAGAAAAAAATCGTCGCCGCCGGCGAAGACGGTGTAGGTGTTGGGGAATTCCTTGCGGCACAGCCAGGGCAGCCAGACGGTGAAGAAGGCGTTGATCTGGCGCGAGAGCGCCGCCATGCGGGCGAAGGTGGGACGCGCCTGCCCCTGCTGGAAGATGAGCCCGAGGTTGTCGATGTCGCCTTTCAGCGTCATCAGCGCTTCCGCGCCCACCCAGCGGCGGTTCTCGTCCAGACGGCGATCGTCGCGCGCGAGATGGTTGAGGGTCTTCGGCGCTTGCGGATGGGGCTCGAAGTCGTCGAGGTCTTCCAAGCCCCGGTAGCGGTCCGATTCCCAGGCGTTGATTTCGCCGAACCTGGGCACGAAGGCATTGATGGCGCGCCGCGCGTAGCCGTTCCACAGCGGCGCGTCGGCAGATTCCGGCAGCGAAAAGTCCCAGGCGCGCAGCAGGTTGCCGGACCTGGCCTCGCCGCCGAACCTGCCGCTGGCGTCTTCCGCGCCGGTGAACAGGACGTGGTAGCCGAAGATGGGCAGTCTCAACTGGTTCAGGTTTTGGCCTTCGGCAAGCGGTGCGATGCGCGCCCGGCTGACGAGCAGGCGGTCCTGGTGGGCCAGCCATTTGCCGGTCTGCACCTGATCCCAGGCCAGTTCGCTCAAACCATCCAACTCGGGATGGGCGGGCGAGTGGCCGTCGATCCTGCATTCGCCGTCCGTGAAACGGTCCAGGAATGCGCGCCGGATTGCCGCGGGCGGTGTCGCGCCGCACAGATCGAAGCGCCGCAGCTTGGCGGCTTCCAGTTGCTCGAACAGCCGCTTGATGAGGTCACGGAACGGGCTTTCTGCCTTGCCGTGACGGAAATCGTCCGCACGGGCGGGCAGCCAGGCAAGGTTGATGCCGGACTGGCCCCAGGTGTGTTCGAGGAACCAGCCATTCAGCTCGGCCTGAACCGCCCCAATGGCATCCAGCGTTTCCGGCGTGTTCGGTGCGACGATCAAGAACTTGCCGGCCGCGTTCACCACCTGGCTGGTCGGCGGCAGATCGAGCGCCTCCAGCACCTTGAGCGCGGCCAGTTCGGTCAACAGCGAGACATAAAAGGAACGTCCGCGCAACAGCCGCGCCACCTGACGTTGCGATTCGCCGCCCGCGAAGATGAACTCCTGGATGCCGGTGAAATCGCCCTGCACCAGCAGGAATTTTTCCGTCTCCCAGGCCCGGCGGGCAGCCTCGTGGCCGGCGCGTTCGCGATCCCACTGGGCGCGAAGTTCATCGCGCACGGCTTCTGGGTCATGCCCCTGGTCGGCATGGAAACGCCACAGGGCCACGGCCAGGGCGGCCGTGGTGCGGGAATGGTCGTAGAGCGCGACATCGGGCCGCACGTTGCCGGCGATGCCGGCCGTGGCCGAAGGAATGGCGTGGGTGAAGGCGAGCCACAGGCTGTCGAAATGGTCGAGCCAGAGCGGCAGATTGCTGCGGTGGCTGGCGGGAATGGCCTTCAGGCCCGCCTGGAACCGATTCCACAGTTCCAGATATCCAGCCTGCGCGGCGGCCTTGTCGCCGGTTTCGCAATCCTTTGCGGAAACGGGAAAGATGCCCTCGGGTGAAAGAGGCCTGAGCGGGTAGCGGTAGGCGGGCGTCGTTCCCTCTCCCCCGGCACCTTTGCCCGAAGGAGGGGGGAGATGAATGTCCTCGAGCAGGGTCCACTGACGGGCGGTGTAGTGGTTGAGCTTGTTACCCTCCTCGTCCGGCGCCAGGTTGTAAGCAGCGAATTCTTCCCGCTCGAAGCCGGAAGCGAGCCGGTCGGCGCTGGCGATGATCCATTGCAGGAAAGTATCCGGCCGGTGATGCCGGGCGGCGGCGTTGATAATGGAATCGTCGGCGTTTTTCTCGCGCCACGGCGCGAACGGCGTCATGTCCTCCCCCACCAGTTCCGGCAGCCATGCCTCCAACGAATCCAGGGCAATGGCAGTAAAGGCCGCGTGGATGTGAGTTCGTCGCCCGTTCCACTCAGGACAGGCCAGCAGCTCGTTCACGGCTTGTCGGGTGTTGCTGTCGGCATCTTTTTCCTGAGCCTCGGGGATGCGCGCCCGCTCGGCGAATTTGCCCAAATCGTGTAGCAGCGCTGCCAGGGCGACCCGGCTGGATGCCTGCATGCGTTGGTGATCGCTCATCTTCTCCCCCCAAAATTTCCCAAATTCTGCCGTGATTCCAGCGCCGGGCGCCACCCGCAAGCTTGCCGCCCTCTTGACCCGGTCGCCTATTCCTCCAGCAGCCCCGCCGCGCCTTCCAGCGTGAGCGCCGGGATCTCCGGCAGGCTGCCGCCGAGGATGCCGCTCATCTCGCCGTACATGCCGACGGTGTTGAGGATGACGCGCTCGATCTGCTTTTCGCGGTCTTTCCAGATCTTTTCCATGGCCCGCCGCTCGCGCGCCAGTTGTTGCTGCAAGGCGGTGAAGGCCTCGACGATGCCGGTAACCTTCTGCCGGAAGGCGTCGCCGGCCAGGTAGCGGTAGAGCAGGTCCATCTTTTCCTGCTTGCCTTCGGAGGCCGCGTGGGCGAAGGCGACCTGGACGAGCTGCTCGCGCAGGGCGACGGCGAGCGCCGGCCAGGCGCGCCGGCTGGCGACCCAGACGCCGT
>JAIWOL010000041.1 GCA_020216925.1 Thiobacillus sp.
GATTGAGCAATTGCCGCAACCACCCCATCAGCCTTGCCCAGCGTGTATCGAGAAGTTGCTCAAATCACGGGCCGGTGAAATATCCGGGCTAGGAAATAGGGTTTCATGGCATTCTCCGGTTATCGTGATGTGATGTCCTGCACCGCAGGTGCTTGGAAGACGCCCGTGCTGGCACGCTTATTCCATTCCGGCGGGTGGTATTTTCTGGAATAAAAGAACCATCCCTGACGTCACAGACCCCATGAATATGATTTCTCGCGTGCTGTTCGGCCCGTTTCGACCGGGCATCGAAACCCTGCGTCCGGTGCTGTACCGGATTGCCTATGCCTGGTGCCACGAGGCCGCGCTGGCCGACGATCTGGTACAGGACACCCTGTCGCGTGCCTGGACACGCCGCGCACAATTGCGCGACCCCGATGCGCTGAAAGCCTGGACGGTATCGATCATGCATCACTGCTGGATGGATCATTTGCGTAACCGTCGTGATTTCGATGACGTGGAGGACTGGCAGGATACGCTCGCGTCGCCCGCAGACACGCCCGAAGCATGTTGTGACCGCGAGCAGGTGATCGCCTGCGTGCGTGCCGCTGTGGCGCGCCTGCCGCTGGGGCAGCGCCAGGTGCTGACGCTGGTCGATCTGGAAGAATTCAGCTATGCCGAGGTGGCGCACGCCCTCGGTATTCCCGTGGGAACCGTGATGAGCCGCCTGTCGCGGGCGCGGGCCGGTCTCAAGGTGTTGCTCGACCGGGCGATGCGGGAAAAGTCCCACGCTCGACCCGGCTTGAGGAGAGTGAAATGAACGGCCCGGTTTCAGATGAAACCCTGCATGCGTTTGTCGACGGGGAATTGGACCTCGCCGAACGCGAAGCCCTGCTGGTGCGTATCCAGTCCGAACCCGAGCTGGCGCGGCGGGTATGTGCCGTGCGAGGCATGCGCGACATGATCAAGCTCGCCTACGCGGCGCCCCCCACCACAGGCGCTGCCCGGGCGCGCACGCACGGCCTCGTGATGCAGCGTTGTGCGCTGGGCTGTCTTGTGCTGGGCGTGGGCCTGTTTCTGGGCTGGATGCTGCGTGGCGTCGACCGCGAGGTCAACGTGGCGTCGGCGCCGGCCAAGCAGCCTGTCGGGCTGAGCCATGTCAGCCTTGCCGTGCGGCCCGACCCCAACCGGGTCATCCTGCATGTGGACAGCGCCGCTCCGGAGCAGATGCTCACAGCCTTGAACGAAGCCGAGCGCCTGCTCGATGCAGCAGAGCGCGCAGGTCGCGTCATGCAGGTGGAAGTGGTGGCCAACAGCCACGGCCTGGCGCTGCTGCGCGCGGGCATGAGCCCCTACGCCGAGCGTATTGCGCGGATGCAGAAGCGTCATGCCAACCTGCACTGGGTGGCCTGCAGCCAGAGCATTGCGCGCTTCCGGGGAGAAGGCCAGACCGTTGAGCTGCTCCCGTCCGTCCGCCAGGCCCCCTCCGCCATCGGAGAAATCGTCACGCGCCTGCAGCAGGGCTGGACGTATGTTCGGGTTTAGGGGCTGGATCGGCCTGTTACTGTTCGCGTTCGCCCTGCCGGCGAGCGCGGCGCTCACCAACCAGCTGAAAAACCACCCGTCGCCCTATCTCGCCCAGCATGGCGCCGACCCGGTAGCCTGGCAGGAATGGAACACCGACACGGTGGCGCGCGCACGCCGCGAAAACAAGCTGCTGTTCGTGTCGGTGGGTTATTTTGCCTGCCACTGGTGCCACGTGATGCAGCGCGAAAGCTACAACAACCCGCAGATTGCCGCGCGGCTCAACCGTGACTTCATTCCGGTCAAGGTCGATCGTGAGCTCAACAGCGGGCTGGACGAAGCCTTGCAGCAATTCTCGTCGCGGCTGAATGGCGTGGCCGGCTGGCCGCTGAACGCGCTGGTGACCCCGGAAGGCTACCCCGCCTTTGTGGTGCTCTATGCGCCCGCGGCGGAATTCGGCAGTTTGATCGAGCGTCTCTCGGCACGCTGGCGCGCCGACGACAGGTCGATCCGCCAGCTGGCGCGCAGCGCGGCCCCGCCGCCTGCGCTAAAGCCCGTTGCGGAGGCGGTGAACGGCGCGAGGGCGGAAAAAGCCATGGCCGGATTCCTGGCCAGTGTCTGGCAGGAAGCCGATCTGCTGCACGGCGGCTTTGGCACGGTCAGCAAATTCCCGATGGCCCCGCAGCTCGATACCCTGCTGGCTCGCCAGGCCTCCAATCCCGATCCCAGGCTGGCGGAGTTCCTGCGCTTGAGTTTTGACCAGATGGCGGCGCATGGCCTGCGCGACCACGTCGGCGGCGGATTCTTCCGCTACACCGTGGATCCCGGCTGGGAAACGCCGCATTTCGAGAAAATGCTTTACGACAACGCACACCTGGCAGGGCTGTACGGGCGGGCTGCCAGCGTGCTGCGCCAACCCCGCTACCGGGACATTGCGCGCAGCACCCTGGATTTCATGCGCGACACGCTCGCCGACGCCAGCGGCGGGTTTTACACCAGCACCTCGGCGGTCGATGCCTCCGGCCGGGAAGGCGCAAGCTATTTGTGGGAACCCGAAGAACTCCAGCGCCACCTGTCGCCAGAAACCTATGCGGCCGTGCGCCGCGTGTGGCGGCTGGATGCCCCGCGCAATTTCGAGGCGGGCTATCTGCCCGCGGAAAACCGTCCCCCCACGCAAGCCGAACGGCAACTGCTGGACGAGGCCGTGCGTGTGCTGCGCCCCCTGCGGCGTGCGCGCAGCCTGCCGGTGGACAACAAGCTCAATGCCGGCCTCAATGGCCTGGCGTTGTCGGCCTTCAGTCGCTCGCTCGCGCTCGATCCGGGCTATCGCAAAACAGCCGACCGCCTCCAGGCCTTCCTCCTCAAGCGCATGGTGCAGGGTGGCAGGCTGGTCAAGTCGCGAGCACGCGGTCAGGTGTTCCCGGACGCCGAGCTGGAAGACTACGCCTACGTGGTGCAGGGACTGGTCGACCATGCCGAGGCGACCGGAAACGCCGAGTCGCGCGCGCAGGCGATCCGGCTGGCGCGCGTTGCCTGGCGGGATTTCTGGAATGAACGCGGGTGGTTGCGCGAGGCGCGTCCGCTGCTGGCCACTGTGGCACCCGAGCCGGCACTGGCGGACGGCGCGCTGTATTCGCCGTCCGCCGTGCTGATCGGCGCGAGCCTACGGCTGGGGGATGCCGAACTGTCGCAGCGGGCACACGCCAGCCTGGCCTGGCGCATTCCTGCCATGGCGGCCGATCCTTACGCGTTTCCCACGCAGACCCGCCTTCTGGCGCAGCCTTGAACCTAGGGCGCGGCTGCGTCCGGTACCGTGCGCTGCATCGGACGGCGCCCCACGTTGACCGTCAGCGCCAGCGTCTGCTGTTTGCGGGCCACCGTGAGCTTGGCGGTTTCACCCGGCTTCAGGGCAGCAATCAGATTCAGCAGCGAAGCGGAATCCAGCACCCGGCCATCGTTCACCGCAAGCAGAATGTCGCCAGGGCGAATGCCGGCATTGTCTGCCGGGCCGCCTTTGAGCACGCCCGCAATCAGTGCGCCTTCGGTAGCCTTGAGGCCGAAGGATTCGGCAAGCTCGGGCGTGAGGTCCTGCACCTCGATGCCCACCCAGCCGCGCGTCACGCTGCCGGACTTGATGATCTGTTCCATCACCTGGCGGGCGATCGAGACCGGAATGGCGAAACCGATGCCTTGCGAGCCTCCGGTGCGCGAATAGATGGCGCTGTTCACGCCAACCAGATTGCCCGTTGCATCGACCAGCGCCCCCCCGGAGTTGCCCGGGTTGATTGCGGCGTCGGTCTGGATGAAATTCTCGAAAGTATTGATGCCCAGATGGGTGCGGCCCAGCGCGGACACGATGCCGGCGGTAACTGTCTGGCCGACGCCAAAAGGATTGCCCACTGCCAGCACCCAGTCGCCCACTTTCAGACTGTCTGGCTGGGCGAAGGTGATGGCCGGCAGATTCACGGCGTCGATCTTCAGCACCGCAAGATCGGTCTCGGGGTCGGCGCCTACTACCCGCGCGGGAAGAATCTTGCCGTCTGCCAGTGCAACCTGGATTTCGTCGGCCGCATCGACCACATGCTGGTTGGTGAGAATGAAACCGTTGGGGCTGACGATGACACCCGAGCCCAGGTTCGAGGCCTGACGCGGGCGGGCGTCGAGACGGTCGCCGAAGAAATAGCGAAAAATCGGATCCTGCAGGGCAGGGTGCCCCTGTCCACGAACCTTTTGCTGGGTAAACACGTTGACCACGGTGGGAATCACCTTCTGTGCCGCCGGCGCGAATGACTCTCCGGGCATGACCCCCGCTGCCGGGGCGTGCGCCTGCTGAATGGTGAGATTGGGCGGCACGGCCTGCCGGCGCAACAGGTCGGGCTTGAACAGGGCGACGATGAACAGCACGGCCAGTGCCACCGTGGTGGATTGGGCGAACAGTAACCAGAGTTTGCGCATGGGGAAATTCGGCGGAATCAGCCGGAATGGCGTGCGCGGGATTATAGCTCAGGGCCTTCTGGCACGCGTTTGCGCGTCGACGGGCTTCCGGAGGGTGCGACAAATTGGTTAGAATGGCGGTTTTATCGCAACACGTTCAGGTTAGGCAAATATGGGCCAGGATGTCGAAGGGCAAAAAGTGGACACAGGCAAGCGGAAATTCCTGATCGCGGCGACTAGCGCAGTAGGCGGGGTCGCGGCGGCGGGTGTGGCCATACCGCTGGTGATGAGCATGCTTCCCAGCGCACGCGCCAGGGCAGCGGGCGCACCGGTTGAAGTGGATATCAGCAAGATCGAGCCCGGCATGCTGCTGACGGTGGAATGGCGGGGCAAACCGGTCTGGATCGTCAACCGCACCAAGGAAATGCTCGACCTGCTGCCCAAGCACGACGCGCAACTGGCCGACCCCAAGAGCGAAATGCCGCAGCAGCCCGAATACTGCAAGAACGCAACCCGCTCGATCAAACCCGAGTACCTGGTGGCTGTGGGCATCTGTACCCACCTCGGCTGCTCGCCGACCTACCGCAAGGACGTGGGCGCGGCGGATCTCGGCTCCGACTGGCCCGGCGGCTTCTTCTGCCCCTGCCACGGTTCGCGTTTCGACCTGGCGGCACGCGTCTTCAAGGGCGTTCCCGCGCCAACCAATCTGGTCATCCCGCCGCATCAATACCTTGGCGATGCCAAGATCTTGATTGGCGTTGACGCAAAAGGAGCCTGATTCAATGTCTGCGATGCAAAAGCTGATGGGCTGGATCGACGACCGTCTTCCGCTCACCGCCACCTACAAGGCGCACCTCTCGGAATATTACGCGCCCAAGAACTTCAATTTCTGGTACTTCTTCGGTTCGCTCGCGCTCCTGGTGCTGGTGATCCAGATCGTCACCGGCATCTTCCTCACCATGAACTACAAGCCGGACGCGGAACTCGCCTTCCTGTCCGTCGAATACATCATGCGTGACGTCGAATGGGGCTGGCTGATCCGCTACATCCATTCCACCGGTGCCTCAATGTTCTTCGTCGTGGTCTACCTGCACATGTTCCGTGGCCTCATGTACGGTTCGTACCGCAAGCCGCGCGAACTGATCTGGATCTTCGGCGTGCTGATCTACCTCATGCTCATGGCCGAAGCCTTCCTCGGTTATCTGCTGCCCTGGGGCCAGATGTCCTACTGGGGCGCGCAGGTGATCGTCAACCTGTTCGCTGCCGTGCCCATCATCGGTGAAGACCTCTCCATCTGGATTCGCGGCGACTACGTCATTTCCGACGCCACTCTCAACCGCTTCTTCGCGTTCCACGTCATCGCGCTTCCGCTGGTGCTGATCGCACTGGTCGTGGTGCACTTGGTTGCGCTGCACGAAGTCGGCTCGAACAACCCCGACGGCGTCGAGATCAAGAAGAAAAAGGATCCCAAGACCGGCATCCCGCTCGACGGCATTCCTTTCCACCCCTACTACACGGTGAAGGACATCGTCGGAGTCGTGGTTTTCCTGATGGTGTTCTCGGCGATCCTGTTCTTTGCGCCGGAAATGGGCGGCTACTTCCTCGAAGCGGCCAACTTCGTCCCGGCCGATCCGCTGAAGACACCCGAGCACATCGCGCCGCTCTGGTACTTCACGCCGTTCTACGCCATCCTGCGCGCCGTGCCGCCCCTGTTTGGCTCGCAATTCCCCGGCGTGGTGGCAATGGGGCTGTCGATCGTCCTGCTGTTCTTCCTGCCCTGGCTCGACCGCGGCAAGGTCAAGTCGATTCGCTACCGTGGCCCGATCTACAAGGTTTTCCTGGCTGCGTTCATCATCTCGTTCATCGGCTTGGGCTACCTAGGCCTGCTGCCGTCCACGCCGGTTGCGACGATCTTCGCCCAGGTGTTCTCGGTGATCTACTTCCTGTTTTTCCTGTTGATGCCCTGGTATACCTCGATTGATAAAACCAAACCGGAACCGGAAAGGGTGACTGGCTAAATGAAACGCGTGAAGAATTTTCTGTTCCTGTTGCTGGCCATGCCCGCGCTTGCGATGGCCGCCGGCGGCCACAGTGTGCCGCTCGACAAGGCGCCAGTGAATCTGGCCGATCATGAATCCCTGCAGCGCGGCGCCCGCATGTTCGTGAACTACTGCCTGAACTGCCACAGCGCTGCGGCGATGCGCTATTCGCGTCTGCAGGACATCGGTCTGACGGAAGACCAGATCAAGGAAAACCTGCTGTTCAGCGCCGAAAAACCGGGCGAACTCATGAAAATCGGCATGACCAAGGCCGACGGCAAGGCCTGGTTTGGCGCCACCCCGCCTGATCTGTCCGTGATTGCCCGTTCACGCGGCGCCGACTGGCTCTATACCTACCTGCGCGGCTTCTATCGCGACGACACCCGCGCAACCGGATGGAATAACACCGTATTCGACAAGGTTGGCATGCCGCACGTGATGTGGAGCCTGCAAGGCGAGATGGTGCCCGTCTACAAACGGGACGGCGAGCATGAGACCATCGCCCGCCTCGAACTGGCCAAACCCGGCAGCGTGACGCTTGCCGAATACGATGCCATGGTAGGCGACCTGGTCAATTACCTGGTCTGGATGGGCGAACCGGTACAGGTGCAGCGCAAGCAGCTGGGCGTGATCGTCCTGCTGTTCCTGGCCGGATTCTTTGTCGTCGCCTACTACCTCAAGAAGGAATTCTGGAAAGACGTGCACTGAGCCGGCACGACGATCTGTCGCCAACAGCCGGCACGCGTCCGGCTGTTGGCGTTTTTCAGCTTTGATACGCAACGCAACACACGCAACGCACGAGGGACCCCCGCCATGATGACCCTGTATTCCGGCAGCACCGACCCGTACAGCCACCGCTGCCGCATCGTCCTTTTTGAAAAGGACATGGACTTTGAAGTCATTGATGTGGACATGCACAACAAACCCGAGGAAGTGGCCAGCATCAGCCCTACCGGCAAAATGCCCGTGCTGGTCGAACGAGATCTCATTCTCACCGAGTCCAACATCATCAACGAGTACATCGACGAGCGCTTCCCGCACCCGCAGCTGATGCCCCCCGACCCCGTGATGCGAGCCCGCGCCCGTCTGGTGCTGTTCAATTTCGAGCATGACCTGTTCACCCATGTGAACACGCTGGAGCATTCGCTCAACAAGTCGTCCGACAAGGCGCGGGCCGAAATCCGCGACAGCATCTCGCAGCTCACGCCCATCCTCACCAAGCAGAAATTCCTGATGAACGACGAGTTTTCCATGCTCGACGTGGCGATTGCACCGCTGCTCTGGCGCCTGGAACACTACGGCATCGAATTGCCGAAAATGGCCTCGCCCGTGCTCAAGTACCGCGAGCGTCTGTTCAGCCGTCCAGCCTTCATCAACGCGCTAACCCCCACGGAAAAAGCGCTGCGCAAGTAAGCCATCCCATGGCCGGACTCTCCACCAAACCCTATCTCATCCGCGCCCTCTACGAGTGGTGCGTGGACTCCGGCTATACCCCGCAGATCGTGGTCGAGGTGGATGCACACACCCGTGTGCCGCCCGGGTTCGTCAAGGATGGGCAGATCGTCCTCAACATCAGTGCTGGCGCCACGCGCGACCTCAAGCTCGATAACGACTGGATCCAGTTTTCCGCGCGCTTTAACGGGGTGTCGCACGAAATCGCCGTCCCAGTGGGGCGCGTCGCCGCCATCTTCGCCCGTGAAAACGGCCAGGGTCTGCACTTCGAACCCGAGGATGCCTCGCCGGAGCCCACGCAGCCCCCGCCCGATTCGCCTGCGTCCGCCAAAGGGCGCCCCACGCTCAAGGTGGTCAAATAAGCGAACGGCTTGCATGCCTACGTGGCTATAATGTCGCCCGCGCCGCTTTAGCTCAGGGGTAGAGCAACCGCCTTGTAAGCGGTAGGTCGTCAGTTCGAATCCGACAAGCGGCACCCCATACAAAGCCCGCGCCTGCAATGCGCGGGTTTTTTCGTGTGGGTGCCGTCATGCACCCCGCGGTCATTCGATCCCTAGCCGTTCAAGACGGTAGCGCAGGCTGCGGAAGGTCACGCCCAACACGCGTGCGGCGGCCGTTTTGTTGTAACGAGTCTGCTCCAGTGCTTCGAGTATGGCGGCGCGCTCTGCCTGATCGAGGTAATCCTGCAGCGGGTATTTGCTGCCCGCATCGCCGCTTTTTGCGGCGGGCAGCGCGGGGGTGAGATTGAGGTCTGCGCTTCGGATGCGCTGGTCTTCGCACAGCGCCAGCGCGCGTTCCAGAATGTTCTCCAGTTCGCGCACGTTGCCCGGAAAAGTGTAGGCACACAATGCCTGTTTCGCATTCTCATCAAGCTCGATGTCGTGCCCCCCCATTTTGTTCAGCAGGGCGCGCGCCAGCTGCGGGATGTCGCCGCTGCGATCCCGCAGGCTTGGCATCGTCAGGTCGATCACGTTGAGCCGGTAGTAAAGATCCTGGCGGAAGCGGCCGGCCTCGACGAGGACGGCAAGGTTCTGGTGGGTCGCGCTCACGATCCTTACGTCTACCGCATCCTCCGTCGTGGCCCCTATCTTGCGTACCTTTTTTTCCTGGAGCACGCGCAACAGTTTCACCTGCATCGACAATGGCAGATCGGCCACTTCGTCGAGAAACAGCGTGCCGCCGTTCGCCGCCTGGAAAAAACCGTCGCGGTCGCTATCGGCTCCCGTGAACGCTCCCTTGCGGTAGCCAAAGAACTCGCTTTCCATCAGCGTTTCTGGAATCGCGCCGCAGTTTACTGCCACGAACGGCTTGTCGCTGCGATTGCCCAGGCGATGGATCAGCCGTGCCGCAAGCTCCTTGCCGCTGCCCGATTCGCCGGAAATGTGCACCGGGGCCTGGGTGCGTGCGAGTTTGGCGATGCGGGTGCGAATGTCCTGCATTGCAGCCGAATCGCCGATCAGTTCGTGCGTGGATTCGTCGCCGGTTTTGCAGCTGCCTGCTGGCGGGACCTTGAGCGCCGATTTCACCAGCGCGCGCAGCTGGTCGAGCGCCACGGGTTTGGCCAGGTAGTCGAAGGCACCGGCCTTGAGCGCGGCCACCGCGTTGCCGGCATTGCCAAAGGCGGTAATCACCGCTACCGGCACCGGAGCGGGCAGGGCGCTGGCGGCGGCGATTACCTCCAGGCCTTCGCCGTCGCCCAGGCGCATGTCGGTCAGGCACAGATTGAATGTCCTGTCTGAAAGCTTGCGCCGTGCTTCGGCAACACTGGAGGCCCGATCGGTTTCCAGGCCCATTTTTGCGAGAGTCAATTCCATCAGGTCGAGCAGGTCGGGTTCGTCATCGACCAGCAAGACGCAGGGCAGGGCAGCCACCTTATGCTCCTTTCTCGAAACTCAGGCGAAACCGGGCACCCTGGCCGCCCGGCACAAGCCGCAGCGAGGCGCGATTGGCTTCCGCCAACTCCCGCGCAAGAAAGAGTCCCAATCCCGTCCCTTGTGCATCGGTTGTGAAAAACGGCTCGAACAGTTTGCCCTGGTGTTCTGGCGGCACGCCAGGCCCGTCATCCGCCAGTTCCAAATAACCAGTGTTTCCGGTCTGGCGGGCTTCGATCACCAGACTGCCTTTCTGCCTGCGGGAATAACGCCAGGCATTGCGCAGCAGGTTCCAGAGTATCTGGCGCAGATGATCCGGATCAAACACAAAGTGAAGTGTGGGCGACATGTTCACAATCACGGCGTCCGCGGGTATTTCTTCAGCCTGCCTGAGTTCATCGATCAGGGCGCTCAGTTGGGCGGCATCAAGATTTGCGGGCTTCAGGCGGTCGCGCCGGTTAAGCGTCAGCACTTCTTCAACCAGCCGATCGAGACGGCGCGCATTGTTTTCGATGATGCCGGACAGCTTGGCCTGGGCAGCGTTGCCCGGCTCCTCGCGCAGCAACTGGGCCGCCTGGCTGATGGCGGCGAGCGGATTGCGGATTTCGTGTGCAATATTGGCAGTGAGCCGTCCCAGTGCAGCCAGCTTCAGCCGCTGCGCGGCCGCCTCGGCTTCGCCCAGGTCCTCCAGCATCAGTATGCGCGTGTCATCCCGGGACGAGACAGGAATGCAACGAACGCGCAAACGCGTGCCCGGCACGATCACATCGTGATGGGAGCCGGGTTCGAAACGCGTCGGCAGCGCCTGTGCCAGGCTCGCCGAACAGTCTTCGATCCGGGTTTTCCCCGGCACAACCTTACCGGCGATCTTGAGCAACGCCTGCGCGCGCGGGCTCATGTGGCGTATGAGGCCGTTGCCCGACAGCGCCAGCAGACCCTCGGGCGAGTTTTCCACTGCCAGGGCATTGATGCGATCCAAAAGCGCCAGCTCTGTTGCCTGTTGCTGCGCGAGCTGCTCCGAACGCAATGCGCGCTGAGTCAGCGCATGAGACAGCCAGCCAATAGCGAAATAGCCGGCGCATAAAAGGCCTACCTGAAAAAAATTTTCGCTGCCCCCGCCATTGCCCAGCGTGTTGAACACTTGCTGAATCAACAGGGCAATCGAGGCAAGCGAGGCATAGAGCAGGGTCAACCGGCCATTGCCCACCAGTCCACCCGATGCAATCGAAATGGCGAGCAGCAGGCCCAGGCCGCCTGCCAAACGCTCGCTGGTGCTCATCAGCGCCACCGTAAAAAAGATATCGGCCACGATATGTGCCGAAAGCTGAATCTGGAACCCGGGCCAGCGCGCGCGAATGCCCAGCACGAACAAGGCTGCGCTCACCAGATAGGCGTAGGCATACGCCAGATAGCGCTCGCTGGCGTCGACTGAAAACAGTTCCGACGAATCGAACAGCAGGCCGGTAAACACCAGCGCGAACGCCAGTGTCAGACGATAGAGATTGAAGTAATCGAGGCTGCGCCAGTGTGAGGCAAAATAGCCGTGTGTGCTCGTGCGGGGCTGTGAGGCCGCCGGAGCGCTCATTTCTTACCGAGTTTCTGATGCTCGGGCGTGCAGAAAAAAACGCCGCCGGAATAGATGGCTTCGCTGCGCGGCAAATTGACCCCGCAGTGCGCGCATTTCACCATGTCCTCCGGTTTTGAATCCCGCGCCGGGGCGGCAGGTTTGTTCAACGATCGCTTGTACGCGCGTAACACCATGACGGCAACAAACACAATTACGATCAACAGGATAATCTTCGGCACGAAATCTTCCCCAGAGGCAGGCTGCGCGAGCATAGCACGGCCCCTAAATCCCTACGCCTCGTGTGAGATTGAGCATTGATTTGTCGAATATTTTTACACTCGTTCCATTCGGCTCATGGACTGAAGCGCCGTGCAGGAAAAATGTCATATCATGTCAAACAGTTGGTGCGCAAAAAAGAAAACCGGTATAACTCTTGCTTGCGTCAGGCCTGACAACATACACAGTTGCGGATTGGCCGTTACTGCCCCATTTTAGAAATCAGGAGTCAACACAACATGATCGCCCTCAAATCATTCAACAGCCTGGTTTTTGCAGGCGCCATGCTGGTAACGGGCAGTGCGGTCGCCGTGCCGGTCACGCTTTCCGGCACCACCGTCAGCTTTACTTTCGACAGCGCGCTGGCCGGGCTGTTTGGTGCCCCAACCGTGAGCGGGGATTCAATCTTCTTCACCCCCACCAATTTCAAGGTCTTTTCCAGCAACGAGGGCTTCAAGCAGGTCAGCCAGACCTTCAACATTGCGGTCACGGCCAATGCGGGTTTCCAGATTGCGGGCGCAAACCTCACCGAATCCGGTGATTACTACAACATCAATATTTCCGGGCTCGAAGGCGTTGCCGTCAGCGGCCAACTGCGCCTCATTGATCTTGAAGCGCCGTTTACCCCGGCTGTAACCAGCGCCATCAGCACCCCCGCGCCGCTTACCGCCACGACGACTTTCCCGGCAGGATTCGCCACCACCAACTGGACAGCCCTCAGCAGCGTGGCCGTGCCGATGGGTTGGGGCGGCCAGGACGGTATTCCCACAGCTGTCAATGTCACCATCCAGAACATTCTGGTTGCCAGCAGCCTCAATGCCTCCAGCGCTGCCTTCATCGAGAAGAAATTTGCCGGCCTCGACATCGTGACCACACCGATACCCGAACCGCAAACCTACGCCCTGTTCCTGGCAGGCTTGGGCTTGATCGGTTTCATGGCGCGCCGCCGTATGGGTGCGCTATGAGTACACGCTTCCAGATCAGGCAAAACGGCTTCGCAGGAAGCCGTTTTGCTTTTGTGCATACATGATCTGTATGGAAGCCTGGGGCGGTAGCGTGGATAATTCCCCGTACGGGAGACATCGGCCCGCAACGACGATGTAACGCGGGCTTGAAACAATCAGATCATGACCAACCACAACCAGTGGCTATTCAGGCAACAGCTTTCGGTTGTCTCGCTCACCAAAATTCTGCTCGATCCGCTTGTGGCGGTGCTGGTGCTCATCGGCTGCGCGCTTTTTTTCAACGAGCCGTTCAAGGGGCCTTATCCCATTCTGGCCCTCATCGTCTTTACCCTCACGTTTCCCGGCAAATGGCCCGAAGTCACCCTGCGCGCCTTCTGGAACGAAGCCGTCATGCCGTGGTTTTTTCTGTCCGGCCTGATCCTGCTGTTTGGTTTTTCCACCGGTTACCTCGACTGGTTTCCCCCCAACCTGGTGATGGCCTGGATGCTCATCACCCCCGTGGCCATGTACGTGGCCCACCGCGTGGTGCGCAAACTGTTGCCGCGCCTGCTGTTGCTGGAAGGCGGCAGGCGGCGCGCCATCATCGTGGGCGCGGGGCATCTGGGCACCGAACTGCGCGGCCGTTTTGCCAACGACCGAGCGCTGGGCGTGGATGTTGTCGGTTTCTTTGACGACCGGGCGCTGGAAAGAACCGAGCTCAACGACCCGAAAAAGCTCATCGGCAAGCTCGCCGACATTCCCGACTACGTCAACCGCAACGGTATCGACCTCGTCTACATCACCCTGCCCATGGCCTCGCAGCCGCGCACGCTCACGCTGCTCGACGCCCTGCGCGACACCACCGCCTCGGTCTATTTCGTGCCCGACATCTTCGTGTCCGACCTCATCCAGGCTCGTGTCGACCATATCCACGGCATGCCCGTCGTGGCGCTCACCGAATCCCCCACCCTCGGCGTGTCTGGCATCGGCAAGCGCATCAGCGACATCGTCATTGCCAGCCTCATCCTGCTCTTGATCTGGCCCGTTCTCCTCATCGTCGCCATTGGCGTCAAGCTCAGCTCCCCCGGCCCGGTCATCTTCAAGCAGCGCCGCTATGGCCTCGATGGCCAGGAAATCCTCATCTACAAATTTCGCTCCATGAGCGTGTGCGAAGACGGCGACCAGGTGAAACAAGCCGGCAAATGCGACACCCGCGTCACCCCCTTTGGTGCCTTCATCCGCAAAACCTCGCTCGACGAACTGCCCCAGTTCATCAACGTATTGCAGGGCCGAATGAGCGTCGTCGGCCCGCGCCCCCACGCCGTTGCCCACAACGAGCAATACCGCAAGCTCATCAAGGGCTACATGCTGCGCCACAAGGTCAAGCCCGGCATCACCGGCTGGGCCCAGGTCAACGGCCTGCGCGGCGAAACCGAAACCCTCGACAAGATGCGCGCCCGCATCCAGTACGACATCGACTACATGCGCAACTGGTCACTCATGTTTGACCTGATGATCATCGGCAAAACCCTCGCCGTCGTCTGGCGCGACCAGAACGCTTATTGAGCGGATCGGCATGCGTCAGACTTCTGCCGCAGTCGTAGGGCGGCAATACTTTGCCGCCAGCCAGCCTGGCTTGATTGTCGGGAAAGTATTCCCGACCTACGTCGATCATGATCATTGGCAAGACACTTGCCGTCGTCTGGCGCGACCAGAACGCGTATTGAGCGGATCGACATTCGTCAGACTTCTGCCGCAGTCGTAGGGCGGCAATACTTTGCCGCCAGCCAGCCAGCCAGCCAGCTTGGCTTGGTTGCCGGGAAAGTATTCCCGACCTACGGCGATCATGATCATCGGCAAAACTCTGGCTGTGGTCCGGCGCGACCGAACGTGTATTGAGCGGCTCGGTATGCGGTTTTCCGTGCAGGGGGCTCCAGGCACTCCCTGCATCGCTTACCGGTAAATATCCCGCCGGTTCCCCACCTCGATTACCAGGATGCAAAGTGCCTCATCCTGAATATCGCAAATGATCCGGTAGTCGCCCACACGGTATCGCCAATAAGCGCCGAGTTGCGGCCCCGTCAGGGCTTTTCCCGTGCTGCGAGGGTCATCAAGCGTAGCCAGACGCTGGCGCAGGAACGTCGTGATCCGTTTCGCTTCGGCCTTGTCCAGCTTGCCCAGTTGCTTGACGGCGCTCGCAGTTAATTCAATCCGCCAGACCAAGATCGCGCTCCGCTTCCTCCAGAGAATAGATGCGCTCTTCGCCCTTGCGCACGCGCTCCATTGTTGCGGCAGCCAGATAGTAGTCTTCCAGATCGTCCAGACCCTTCGCAACCAGCTCGCGCAAGTAATACGCCTTGGTTCGACCTGTCTGGGCAGCCAGCTTGTCCAGTCGCTGTTCGATTGCAGGGTCGAGCCGGATTGACGTAGCCATGATGTACCCCTTTGAATGCATGTAATCTGTGTATTCAGTGTATTTCAACACATCGCCATTCGCAAGGCTGCCTGGCAATAGACGAACCGCCCCGTTTCATCAACTGTTGCAGGGCCGCATGAGCGTCGTCGGTCGCGTCCCTATGCCCGGCCCACAATGAATCGTAGGGCGGCAATACCTTGCCGCCAGCCAGCATGGCTTGATTGTCGGGAAAGTATTCCCGACCTACGGCTACGGCGATCATGATCATCATCCGCACGTCCCGTCAGCCCGACTCGCAGGACGCAGCCAATGCTACAAAATCAAGCTTCGAAGCAGCGGCTACCGTCAGGTATACGACGTGGTCGATAGCCGTTTGATGGTCAGCGTGGTGGCAGTAGGTAAGCGCGAGCGCAGTGCGGTTTACAAGGCGGCGGCATCCAGATAAACATCCCGCCGGTTCCCCACCTCGATTACCAGGATGCAAAGTGCCCCATCCTGAATATCGCAAATAATCCGGTAGTCGCCCACGCAGTATCGCCAATAAGTGCCGAGTTGCGGTCCCGTCAGGGCTTTTCCCGTGCGGCACGGGTTGTCCAGCGTAGCCAGATGCTGGCGCAGGAACGTCGTAGTCCGTTTCGCTACGAGCGATACCGCAAGCGCATCAAGGCCACCATGCAGCGCCGCAAGGTCAAGTCCAGAGCTACATGGCCCTGCTGTCTGCTCCCCGTCCCGCTAGGCCCGTGTCAGGCGACACCGTAAATTGACCCCCTGGCGACACGAGGAATTGACCCCCCTTGTTCGCAAGGAGGCCATCGTTGGAAACGAAGCACA
>JAIWOL010000042.1 GCA_020216925.1 Thiobacillus sp.
ATGATACCTGAGAAGTTCCCTGAGGCTGTTGAGTTCCACACTGTTCGGGTTCAGCCTCCTCCTGGTTTCCACTACTCGACTAAGGAGTTACGGGTTTTAATGGACTTATGGGAGAAGTACGGTTCGGGTATAATATCGATGCACGGTCAGACTGGTAACTTACAGTTCCAGGGTATAACTGCTGAGAAGGTTCAGGAGTTCTTCGACGAGATAAACCAGCGGGGTTGGGACTTAGGTGGTGCTGGTGCTTGCGTTCGGACTGGTTCGTCGTGCGTTGGTCAGGCTCGGTGCGAGATGGCTTGCTACGACACTGCTAAGGTTCACATGAAGGTTTTAAACAACTACACTGACGACTTACACCGGCCTGCTTTACCTTACAAGGTTAAGTTCAAGTTCTCGGGTTGCGGTAACGACTGCAACAACTCGATACAGCGGGCTGACATAGCTACTATAGGTACTTGGCGGGACGCTATACGGGTTGACATGGCTGAGTACAAGAAGTACGTTGCTGAGCGGGGTTTAGAGACTATACAGAAGGACGTTGTTAACCGGTGCCCTACTCGGGCTATAGAGGCTAACGCTGACGAGATAAAGATAGACAA
The DNA here is from genome assembly GCA_020216925.1 of Thiobacillus sp. Classification (GTDB taxonomy): domain Bacteria; phylum Pseudomonadota; class Gammaproteobacteria; order Burkholderiales; family Thiobacillaceae; genus Thiobacillus. The sequence continues at coordinate 603 of JAIWOL010000042.1, forward strand.
CTCGAACTGCGTTCGGTGCATGCACTGCTTAAACGTTATGACTAAGGCTTTACACATAGGTAAGGAGCGGGGTGCTTCGTTATTAGTTGGTGGTAAGGGTCACTTAAAGGTTGGTAACATGTTAGGTTCGATGATGGTTCCTTTCATACCTTTAAACACTGACGAGGAGATAGAGAAGTACATAGGTATAATAGACTCGATAATACAGTGGTGGGCTGAGGCTGCTTTAGACCACGAGCGGATGGGTGAGACTATAGAGCGGTTAGGTATGCAGCAGTTCTTCGAGGGTACTGGTATAGAGCCTGCTGTTGAGATGATATCGTACCCTCGGGACAACCCTTACTTCAAGGCTGAGTAC
>JAIWOL010000043.1 GCA_020216925.1 Thiobacillus sp.
ATGGCTGAGCGGACTCACGAGACTATAGAGTCGGGTGCTCCTGACCCTATGCCTTACATGCACCCTGTTATGAAGAACAACTACGGTAAGTGGGTTTACCACTCGCACCCTAAGCCTGGTGTTTTATACCACCGGGCTGAGTCGGGTGACGAGATATGGACTGTTAAGGCTGGTACTCAGCGGCAGATGGACCACTACACTATACGGAAGTTAGCTGACATAGCTGACCAGTACGCTGACGGTTACGTTCGGTTCACTGCTCGGTCGAACATAGAGTACATGGTTACTGACCAGGCTAAGGTTGAGCCTTTAATAAAGGCTTTAACTGACAACGGTTTCCCTGTTGGTGGTACTGCTAACTCGGTTTCGATGGTTGCTCACACTCAGGGTTGGTTACACTGCGACATACCTGGTACTGACGCTTCGGGTGTTGTTAAGGCTTTAATGGACGAGTTATACGACGAGTTCGTTAAGTGCGAGATGCCTAACCGGGTTAAGTTATCGACTTCGTGCTGCGAGATAAACTGCGGTGGTCAGGCTGACATAGCTATAATAGTTCAGCACACTAAGCCTCCTAAGATAAACCACGACTTAGTTGCTAACGTTTGCGAGCGGCCTTCGGTTGTTGCTCGGTGCCCTGTTGCTGCTATACGGCCTGCTTTAGTTAACGGTAAGCCTTCGTTAGAGGTTGACGAGAAGAAGTGCATATGCTGCGGTGCTTGCTTCCCTCCTTGCCCTCCTATGCAGATAAACGACCCTGAGCACTCGAAGATAGCTATATGGGTTGGTGGTAAGAACTCGAACGCTCGGTCGCGGCCTACTTTCCACAAGTTAGTTGCTGCTGGTTTACCTAACAACGCTCCTCGGTGGCCTGAGGTTTCGGCTGTTGTTAAGAAGATATTAGACACTTACAAGGCTGACGGTCGGCCTTGGGAGCGGATGAACGACTGGATAGACCGGATAGGTTGGCCTGCTTTCTTCGAGAAGACTGGTTTACCTTTCACTAAGTACCACATAGACAACTGGCGGGGTGGTCGGAACTCGTTAAACGCTTCGGCTCACATACGGTTC
>JAIWOL010000171.1 GCA_020216925.1 Thiobacillus sp.
GCCGATCGCCATGGACGAAGGCCTGCGCTTTGCCATCCGTGAAGGCGGCCGTACCGTCGGCGCGGGTGTCGTGGCCAAGATCGAAGAGTAAGGCGAACCCTATGCAAAACCAGAAAATCCGTATCCGCCTCAAAGCTTTCGATTACAAGCTGATCGATCAGTCGGCGCTTGAAATCGTGGAGACGGCCAAGCGCACCGGCGCCGTGGTCAAAGGCCCGGTGCCGCTGCCCACGTCCATCGAGCGTTTTGACGTGCTGCGCTCGCCGCACGTCAACAAGGCGTCGCGCGATCAGTTCGAGATTCGCACCCATCGCCGGCTGATGGACATCATGGATCCCACCGACAAGACTGTGGACGCCCTGATGAAGCTGGATTTGCCCGCAGGGGTGGACGTCGAAATCAAGTTGTAAAAAGTGGGCGGCCTGCGTATAATGCCGCCCCTTCAGTTGTAACCAATAGTCGCCGGTCAATTGTAATCGGCACCTAAAACCCATGCGGGGGAATTTTCCCTGCTTGAGATAGGAAATACAAAGATGAGTATCGGGCTCGTTGGCCGCAAGGTCGGCATGACCCGCATTTTCACCGAGAACGGCGCGTCCGTTCCGGTGACGGTGCTGGAAATGTCCAATAATCGCGTCACGCAAGTGCGCACTCCGGAAACCGATGGCTACACCGCCGTGCAGCTTGCCTATGGAAGCCGCCGCAATAGCCGTGTCAGCAAGGCCGAGGCCGGGCATTTCGCCAAGGCGGGCGTAGTGGCGGGCGAGGTGCTGCGTGAGTTTCGTGTGTCTCCCGAAACCGCTTCGCAGTATCAGCCCGGCGCGGTTGTCTCTGTGGATGTTTTCCAGGCCGGCCAGAAAGTCGATGTGACTGGCGTGACTCAGGGCAAGGGTTTCGCTGGCACCATCAAACGTCACAATTTCGGCTCCCAGCGTGCATCGCACGGCAACTCTCGTTCGCACAATGTGCCTGGCTCCATTGGCATGGCGCAGGATCCGGGTCGCGTGTTCCCGGGCAAGCGCATGGCCGGCCATATGGGCGCGGTCACCTGTACAAAGCAAAATCTTGAAGTGGTGCGCGTTGACGCCGAGCGCGGCCTCGTTCTGTTGAAGGGTGCCGTTCCCGGTGCCAAGGGGGGCCATGTCGTGGTTCGCCCCGCAGTGAAAGGGGGTGCCTGATGGATCTTGCAGTTATCAACGATCAAGGCCAGCAGGTATCCAGCGTCGCTGCCGCGGATGATACCTTTGGTCGCGACTACAACGAGGCGCTGGTGCATCAGGTGGTGACGGCGTTCCTGGCCAATGCCCGCAGCGGTAATCGTGCCCAGCAAACGCGTGCCGAAGTGACTGCATCCACGCACAAGCCGTGGCGTCAAAAAGGCACGGGCCGCGCCCGTTCCGGTCGCACCTCCAGTCCGATCTGGCGGGGGGGTGGCGTGACGTTCCCGAACAAGCCGAATGAAAACTTCACGCACAAGGTAAACCGCAAGATGTACCGCGCCGGTCTGGCAACGGTGCTCTCGCAGCTGGCGCGCGAAGGCAAGCTCAAGGTTGTGGAGAGCCTCGGCATCGAGTCGCCCAAAACCAAGCTGCTGGCTGGCAAGCTCAAATCGATGGGTTACAGCAAGGTCATGATCATTGCGGAGACGGTTGACGACAATCTGTGGCTTTCGTCGCGCAACCTGCCGAATGTTTACGTGGTCGAGCCGCATCAGGCGGACCCGTGGAGCCTGGTCAAATTCGGCAATGTGCTGATGACCAAGGCGGCGATCAAGCAATTCGAGGAGATGGTGTGATGGGTGCGATCAGTCAAGAGCGTCTGCTCAAAGTCATCCTTGCGCCGGTGATCTCCGAAAAGAGCACCCGGGTGGCCGACAAAATGAACCAGGTGGTTTTCCGCGTGTTGCCGGATGCCACCAGGCAGGAGATCGGTGCCGCGGTTGCCAGCCTGTTCAAGGTTGAAGTCACGGGTGTGCAGGTTCTGAACGTCAAGGGCAAGGTCAAGCGTGCCGGTCGTGTCATGGGTCGCCGTGACAACTGGAAAAAGGCGTATGTCACCCTCAAGCCGGGCCAGGACATTGACTTCGCGTCCGGTCAGTAAGGGAGAAAAACCATGGCACTGATTAAAGTAAAACCCACTTCAGCCGGCCGCCGCGCCGTCGTGAAAGTGGTTACCCCCGGTCTGCACAAAGGCAAGCCTGTCGCGGCCTTGCTTGAGCCGCAAAAACGAGGCTCCGGTCGCAACAACAACGGCCATATCACGGTTCGTCACAAGGGGGGCGGCCACAAGCAGCACTACCGTGTTGTCGATTTCCGTCGCAACAAGGACGGCATTCCTGCCAAGGTCGAGCGCATCGAATACGACCCCAATCGTTCGGCTCATCTGGCATTGCTGTGCTATGCGGATGGCGAACGCCGCTACATCATTGCGCCGCGTGGCGTTGAGGTGGGGCAGCAGTTGCTCAACGGCGCTGATGCGCCGATCAAGGCGGGTAACTGTTTGCCGCTGCGCAGCATTCCTGTCGGTTCGACGATTCATTGCATCGAAATGATGCCCGGCAAGGGCGCGCAGATCGCACGTTCTGCCGGCGCGTCGGTGCAGCTGCTTGCGCGCGAGGGGGCCTACGCCCAGCTTCGCTTGCGCTCGGGCGAGATCCGGAAGGTGCATGTGGACTGCCGGGCGACTCTGGGTGAAGTGGGCAACGAAGAGCACAGCCTGCGTTCGATTGGCAAGGCGGGCGCAATGCGCTGGCGCGGTGTGCGTCCGACGGTGCGTGGCGTTGTCATGAACCCGGTTGACCACCCGCACGGCGGGGGCGAAGGCCGCACAGCAGCCGGGCGCCATCCTGTCAGCCCGTGGGGCACGCCCACCAAGGGTTATCGCACCCGCAGCAACAAGCGCACCTCCAACATGATCGTCCGCCGCCGTCACGCGCGCTGATTGAGGTAAAAGATATGGCACGTTCAATTAAAAAGGGCCCGTTTGTCGACGCCCATCTGCTGAAGAAAATCGAAGCAGTGCGTGGTTCGAACGACAAGCGCCCGATCAAGACCTGGTCGCGTCGTTCCACTGTTCTGCCTGACTTTATCGGCCTGACCATTGCCGTTCATAACGGCCGCCAGCACATCCCGGTTTTCGTGACTGAAAACATGGTGGGCCACAAGCTGGGTGAATTCTCCCTGACGCGCACCTTCAAAGGGCACGTTGCGGACAAGAAGGCGAAGAAATAAGGAGCGCATGATGGAAGTTTCTGCGGTTTTGCGTGGTACCCGCCTGTCTGCACAGAAAGGCCGCCTGGTCGCCGACCAGATTCGCGGTCTGCGCGTGGAAAAGGCACTGAACATACTGACCTTCAGCCCCAAGAAAGGTGCCGGCATCATCAAGAAAGTGCTGGAGTCGGCCATAGCCAATGCCGAGCACAATGAAGGTGCGGACATCGATACCCTGAAAGTAAAGACGATCTGCGTCGACCAAGGCTCGGTGCTGAAGCGTTTCACCGCGCGCGCCAAGGGTCGCGGCAACCGTATTAGCAAACCGACCTGTCACATTACCGTGACGGTTGGCGATTAAGGAAGCGCGATGGGACAAAAAATACATCCGACTGGTTTTCGTCTGGGCGTACAACGCACCTGGACGGCCAAGTGGTACGGTTCGAACAAGAACTTCGCCAGCACCCTGCTGGAAGACATCAAGGTTCGGGATTATCTGAAGAAGAAGCTCTCCCACGCCTCGGTTTCCAAGGTGCTGATCGAACGTCCTGCAAAGAACGCGCGCATCACGATTTTCAGTGGCCGTCCTGGCGTGGTTATCGGCCGCAAGGGCGAGGACATCGAAATCCTGCGTGCCGATCTGGCCCGCATGATGTCGGTGCCGGTGCACGTCAATATCGAAGAAATCCGCAAGCCGGAAACGGACGCGCAGATCATTGCTGATGGCATTGCCCAGCAACTGGAAAAGCGCGTGATGTTCCGTCGTGCCATGAAGCGCGCCATGCAGAATGCCATGCGCCTGGGCGCGCAGGGCATCAAGATCATGAGTTCGGGCCGTCTGAACGGCGCCGAGATCGCGCGTACCGAGTGGTACCGTGAGGGGCGTGTGCCGCTGCACACGCTGCGCGCGGATATTGATTACGGTGTGGCTGAGGCCAAGACCACCTACGGCATCATCGGCATCAAGGTCTGGGTCTACAAAGGCGATGCGTTGAATCGTGGCGAAGCCCCCGTTGCGGCCGAACCGGAAAAGCGCGGCAAGAAATCAGGAGTGAAACATGCTGCAGCCAGCTAGAAGAAAATACCGCAAGGAGCAGAAGGGTCGTAATACTGGCCTTGCGACGCGCGGAGCAAGCGTGAGTTTTGGCGATTTTGGCCTCAAGGCAATCGGCCGTGGCCGTCTGACTGCGCGGCAAATTGAAGCTGCCCGGCGTGCGATGACCCGCCATATCAAACGTGGCGGCCGTATCTGGATACGCATCTTTCCGGATAAGCCCATTTCCCGTAAGCCGGCCGAAGTCCGGATGGGTAACGGCAAGGGCGCGCCTGAATACTATGTGGCCGAAATTCAGCCTGGCAAGGTTCTCTATGAAATGGATGGCGTGAACGAAGAACTGGCCCGTGAGGCATTCCGCCTGGCTGCCGCCAAGCTGCCGATCGCCACCACCTTCGTCACCCGCATGATCGGGAGCTAAACGATGAATACCAAGGAAATGCGCGGCAAGAATGCTGCGGAATTGAAGCAGGAACTCGAATCCTTGCTGCGTGCGCATTTTGCGTTGCGCATGCAGGTGGCGACCCAGCAGTCGAACAAGACTGCTGATCTCGGCAAGTTGCGCCGCGATATCGCCCGGGTTAAGACCATTATGCGCGAGAAGGCGGGTCAAGCATGACTGAAACCAAGAAGATGATTCGCACCCTGACAGGGCGCGTGGTCAGCGACAAGATGAACAAGACGGTCACCGTGCTGGTTGAACGTCGCGTGAAGCACCCGGTGATAGGCAAGGTGATCCGGCTGTCCAAAAAATATCATGCGCACGACGAGAACAACGAGTTCCACGAAGGCGACATGGTGCAGATTGAAGAGACGCGCAAGCTGTCGCGCACCAAGGCATGGACGGTCAGCAGGCTGATCGAGCGCGCGCGCGTATAATGCTTGCGTAAAGTGCTCTTGCCCGGTATGATGCCGGGTTTTCCGGTTGGCTGGCCGGTTGGTTTCTGTCCGGTTCGCTGACTCAGTGGTTCACGCCTTGAGGTTTGCAGGGCGAATTTCTCCCGAACGGGTTCCAAAACTGGCCGCCGGCTGTGCTTCTTGAATAGCGGTGGATTAAGTTGGAGGCAATTAAATGATTCAGATGCAGTCCGTATTGGACGTGGCTGACAACACCGGTGCGCGCTCTGTGATGTGCATCAAGGTGTTGGGCGGCAGTCACCGTCGCTACGCCAGCGTAGGCGACATCATCAAGGTCAGCATCAAGGATGCGGCGCCGCGCGGGCGCGTGAAAAAGGGCGACGTCTATAACGCCGTCGTCGTGCGCACCGCCAAGGGTGTGCGTCGTCCGGATGGATCGTTGGTCCGCTTCGACGGCAACGCGGCGGTGCTGCTCAACAACAAACTGGAGCCGATCGGCACCCGGATTTTCGGGCCCGTGACGCGTGAACTGCGTACCGAGAAGTTCATGAAGATCGTCTCGCTTGCGCCCGAGGTTCTGTAAGAGGGAATCATGGCTCGTATTCGTAAAAGCGACCAGGTGATCGTTCTCACCGGTAAAGACAAAGGCAAGCGCGGTACCGTTCTGCGCGTGCTGGACGATGGCGCCGTGGTGGTGGAGGGCGTGAACCGCGTCAAGAAGCACCAGAAGCCCAATCCCATGCGAAACATCCAGGGCGGCATCGTTGAAAAGGAAATGCCGATTCAGGCTTCGAATGTCGCGCTGTTCAATCCGGCGACGCAGAAGGCTGATCGGGTGGGTTACAAGCTGCTCGCGGACGGCCGCAAGGTGCGTGTGTTCAAGTCCAACGGCGAAATGGTCGACGCTCAGGGGTAATCATGGCGCGCTTGCAAGAATTTTATCGGGATACCGTGGTGCCGAAACTGGTTGAGCAGTTTGGCTACAAATCTGTCATGGAAGTGCCGCGCATCCAGAAGATCACCCTCAACATGGGCGTGGGTGAGGCGGTCGCCGACAAGAAGGTGATGGAGCATGCCGTCAGCGACATGCAGAAGATTGCCGGCCAGAAGCCGGTGGTAACCAAGTCCAAAAAATCCATCGCCGGTTTCAAGATTCGTGAAAATTATCCCGTGGGCTGCATGGTTACCCTGCGCCACGGACAGATGTATGAATTTCTCGATCGTCTCGTGACGGTTGCGATGCCGCGTATCCGCGACTTCCGCGGTGTCTCCGGCAAATCGTTTGATGGCCGTGGCAATTACAACATGGGTATCAAGGAACAGATCATTTTCCCGGAAATCGAGTATGACAAGATCGATGCGCTGCGTGGGATGAACATCACCATCACCACCACCGCCAAGACTGACGACGAAGCGCGCGCCCTGCTGGCCGCCTTCAGTTTTCCTTTCAAGAATTGAAGTAGGCAAGAATTGAGGTAGGCATGGCCAAGTTATCCTTGATCAACCGTGAAGAAAAGCGGGCGCGCATGGTGAAGAAGTTCGCCGCCAGACGTGCAGCACTGAAGGCTGTCATAGCCAATGCGCAGAGCACTGATGAAGAGCGCATGGCTGCCTATGCGGCACTGCAGGCCTTGCCGCGCAATGCCAGCCCGGTACGTCAGCGTAATCGCTGCCAGTTGACGGGGCGTCCGCGTGGGGTGTTCAGCAAATTTGGTCTGGCGCGCGGCAAGCTGCGCGAGTATGCGATGAGGGGCGAAATCCCTGGCATCGTCAAGGCAAGCTGGTAAAGGGCTAACGAAATGAGTATGAGTGATCCCATCGCGGACATGCTGACCCGCATCCGCAATGCGCAATCAGTGGAAAAGGCTTCGGTGTCGATGCCTTCTTCCAAAGTCAAAGTCGCCATCGCCAAGGTGTTGAAGGACGAAGGCTACATCGACGGCTTTGCCGTGCGCGGCGAGACCGGCAAGCCGGAACTTGAGCTTCAGTTGAAATACTACGCAGGACGCCCGGTCATCGAGCACATTGAGCGGATAAGCAAGCCCGGTCTGCGTATTTACAAGGGCGCACAGGATTTGCCGCGTGTCATGAATGGACTGGGGGTTGCGATTGTCTCCACCTCCAGTGGAGTCATGACGGATCGCCATGCGCGCGCCAAGGGCGTCGGTGGCGAAATCCTCTGCGTGGTCGCGTAAGGGAGATTTGATATGTCTCGTGTAGCAAAGAACCCCATTCCGGTGCCCAAGGGTGTCGAAGTCAGCCTTGTGAACGGCGTTTCTGTCAAGGGACCGCTCGGTTCCATGAGCCATCCGGCATCGCCTGACGTGACTGTGGCCTTGAACGATGGCGTGCTTACATTTGCGCCTGTTGGCGAAAGCATTCGCGCAAATGCCATGGCCGGAACGATGCGCGCGCTGGTCAACAACATGGTTCAGGGGGTTTCGAAAGGATTCGAAAAGCGCCTGACCCTCGTTGGCGTGGGTTATCGCGCCCAGGCGCAGGGTGATGCGCTCAATCTGACGCTGGGTTTTTCGCATCCGGTGGTGCACAAGATGCCTGCCGGCATCAAGGTTGAGACCCCGACGCAAACGGAAATCGTGATCAAGGGCATTGATCGCCAGGCCGTGGGCCAGGTTGCCGCTGACGTGCGTGCGTACCGTCCGCCCGAGCCTTACAAGGGCAAGGGCGTTCGTTATAGCGACGAAGTGGTCATCAAGAAAGAGACCAAGAAGAAGTAAGGCTTAAGGACAGATCATGAACACCAAGCAAACACGGATTCGCAGAGCGCGCAAAACCCGCGCCAAAATCGCGGCCGTCAAGGCGATTCGCCTGGCCATCCATCGTACGAACAGCCACATTTACGCCCAGATCCTCTCGGCTGATGGCGGCACGGTGATGGTAAGTGCGTCCACCAACGACAAGGACATGCGAGGCGAATTGCCCAATGGCGGCAACGTCGCCGCGGCGGCCGCCGTTGGCAGGCGCCTGGCTGAAAAAGCCAAAGGCTTGGGTATCGAGAAAGTGGCTTTCGATCGGGCCGGCTTCAAGTTCCACGGGCGCGTGAAAGCCCTGGCCGAAGCGGCGCGCGAAGGCGGTTTGGTATTTTAACGAGGCAAAATCAAGATGGCCCGTACAGCACCTACGAATAACGAAGAGCGCGGCGACGGCCTGCGCGAGAAGATGATCTCGGTCAACCGTGTCACCAAAGTGGTGAAGGGGGGACGGATCATGGGTTTTGCCGCGCTGACCGTGGTTGGCGATGGCGATGGCGGCATCGGCATGGGCAAGGGCAAGTCCCGTGAAGTGCCTGTCGCCGTGCAGAAGGCGATGGAAGAAGCGCGGCGCAAAATGGTCAAGGTCGACCTCAAAAACGGCACTTTCCACCATACCGTGGTTGGGGAACATGGTGCTTCGCGTGTGCTGATCCAGCCTGCATCCGAGGGTACCGGCATTATTGCTGGCGGGGCCATGCGCGCCGTGTTTGAAGTGATGGGTGTGCAGAACGTCCTCGCCAAGTGTCTTGGTTCGACCAATCCCTACAACGTTGTGCGCGCCACAATCGACGGTTTGATGAAGATGTCAACACCCTCCGAGATTGCGGCCAAGCGCGGCAAGTCGGTTGAAGAAATCACGGGCTGAGTCATGAGCGATCAAAAAACAATCAAGGTGACGCTGATCAAGAGTCTGATTGGCACGAAGGCTCCTCACCGGGCTTGTGTGCGCGGCCTCGGTCTGCGTCGAATCAACCATACGGTTGAAGTGCTGGATACCCCGGCGAACCGCGGCATGATTACCAAGGTCGCCTACCTGGTGAAGTGCGAGGCATAAGATGGAACTGAATACGATCAAGCCGGCTGACGGCGCTAAAAAAGACAAGCGTCGCGTCGGGCGGGGCATTGGTTCGGGCCTGGGCAAAACTGCGGGACGCGGCCACAAGGGTCAAAAATCCCGTGCGGGCGGTTTCCACAAGGTTGGCTTCGAGGGCGGCCAGATGCCTATGCATCGTCGCCTGCCCAAGCGCGGTTTCGTGTCGTTGACGAAGGCCGACACCGCCCGTGTCCGTCTGTCTGAGCTGGCTGCGCTGGGTGTTGAACAGATCGATCTTCTGGTCCTGAAGCAGGCTGGCGTTGTCGGCGGCGCTGTTCGCGCTGCCCGCGTCTACCTCTCGGGTGAAATCGGCAAGGCCATCAAGCTTTCCGGCATTGCCACGACCAAGGGCGCGCGCGCTGCGATTGAAGCTGCTGGCGGCAGCGTCGCCGAATAAATCGTACGGGAACTGCCTTGGCCACATCCAAAACCGGCATGAGCAAGTTTGGCGACCTCAAGCGTCGCCTTCTGTTCCTGCTTGGCGCCCTCATCGTCTACCGGATCGGAACCTTCATTCCGGTGCCGGGGATCGACCCTGTCGTGCTCGAACAGTTATTCCGGTCGCAGCAGGGGGGTATCCTGGGCATGTTCAACATGTTCTCGGGGGGCGCCCTGTCCCGCTTCAGCGTGTTCGCGCTCGGGATCATGCCATACATTTCTGCGTCGATCATCGTCCAGTTGATGACGACGGTCTCGCCGCAATTGTCCGCACTCAAGAAGGAAGGCGAGGCGGGGCGACGCAAAATTACGCAGTACACCCGGTACGGCACGCTCGGCTTGGCCATTTTCCAGTCTCTCGGAATTGCAATTGCGCTCGAGTCGCAGGCTGGACTGGTGCTGGATCCGGGGATGATGTTCCGACTCATCACCATGGTGACGCTGACGGCTGGAACCATGTTTTTGATGTGGGTGGGTGAACAAATCACCGAACGCGGTCTGGGCAACGGGATTTCCATCATTATTTTTGCCGGGATCGCGGCGGGGCTGCCGTCTGCAATTGGCGGCACGCTCGAGTTGACCCGGACGGGGGCGTTCTCGATCCCGCTGGTCCTGATGCTGTTTGTAGGTATTCTGCTGGTTACGGCGCTGGTGGTGTTTGTCGAGAGAGGGCAGCGAAAAATTCTCGTCAACTACGCCAAGCGGCAGGTTGGAAAAATGGTCGTGGGCGGACAAAGTTCGCACCTGCCCCTGAAGCTCAACATGGCAGGCGTGATTCCTCCGATTTTTGCCTCCAGCATCATTTTGTTCCCCGCGAGCATGGCGGGTTGGTTCGGAAGCGGTGAGAGCATGAGCTGGCTACGTGACGTTGCGGGCACGCTGTCACCTGGTCAGCCTGTGTATGTGTTGTTGTACGCGATGGCGATCATTTTTTTCTGCTTCTTCTATACGGCGCTGGTTTTCAATTCCAAGGAAACGGCAGACAACCTGAAGAAAAGCGGTGCGTTTGTGCCGGGTATCCGTCCGGGCGACCAAACCGCACGCTATATCGACAAGATACTGACGCGGCTCACCCTGGTTGGCGCGATCTACATCACACTGGTTTGTCTGTTGCCCGAGTTTCTGATTCTGAAGTGGAACGTGCCGTTCTACTTTGGCGGAACCTCGCTCCTGATTATTGTTGTCGTGGCAATGGATTTCATGGCGCAGGTACAGGCCTATGTCATGTCGCATCAATACGAAGGTTTGCTGAAAAAGGCAAACTTCAAGAATGGCCTGGCAGGGCGCTGATGTCGAAGGAAGATGTCATCCAGATGCAGGGCGAGGTTCTGGAAAACCTTCCCAATGCAACGTTCCGTGTCAAGCTGGAAAATGGCCATGTGCTGTTGGGCCATATTTCCGGAAAAATGCGCATGCACTACATCCGGATTTTGCCGGGTGACAAGGTCACGGTTGAACTGACACCGTATGACCTGACCAAGGGGCGCATCGTCTTCCGCGCCAAGTAACGATGATTTTGGCCAGTGGGCTGTCACTGGCAAGAATGGAGAAAACCATGAGAGTTCAGGCTTCTGTGAAAAAAATCTGCCGCAAGTGCAAGATCGTTCGCCGTAAAGGCGTTGTGCGTGTGATTTGTGACGATCCGCGCCACAAGCAGCGCCAGGGCTGAGCCTGGTTGGCAACGTCGAGTCAGCCAAGAATCGGCTGACGTGTTATAATTTTCTGTTTTTGCGTTCGGAGCTTTGTGAATGGCTCGTATTGCTGGGGTTAACATCCCAAATCACCAACACGCGGTTATCGCCTTGACCGCTATTTATGGCATTGGCCGGACAACGTCCGCACGGATTTGCGACGCCGCAGGCATCGCCCATGTGACCAAGATCAAGGACCTGACTGAAGCAGAGATGGAGCGTCTCCGCGAAGGCGTGTCCAGGTTCACGGTGGAGGGCGACCTGCGCCGCGAGGTCACCATGAACATCAAGCGTTTGATGGATCTGGGTTGCTACCGCGGCTTCCGTCACCGCAAGGGCTTGCCTGTGCGTGGTCAGCGTACCCGCACCAATGCGCGCACCCGCAAGGGGCCGCGCAAGGCCATCAAAAAATAAGGATTGATCATGGCTACTAAAACTGCTGCGCGTGTTCGCAAAAAGGTCAAGAAGAATGTGGCGGAAGGCATCGCCCACATTCATGCTTCGTTCAACAACACCATCGTGACGATCACCGACCGTCAGGGTAATGCGCTTTCCTGGGCGACGGCGGGTGGCGCGGGTTTCAAGGGTTCGCGCAAATCCACCCCGTTTGCCGCGCAGGTTGCCGCCGAAAACGCAGGCAAGATGGCGCAGGAATACGGCGTCAAAAACCTGGAGGTGCGTATCAAGGGGCCGGGACCTGGGCGTGAATCGACGGTGCGTGCGCTCAATGGTCTGGGATTCAAGATCACGGCGATTTCAGACGTGACGCCGATTCCGCACAACGGCTGCCGCCCCTCCAAGAAACGTCGTATCTAAATTTCGGGAATGCAGCGTCCAAATATTGGGACTTAACATCTATGGCTCGTAATCTTGACCCCAAATGCCGTCAGTGCCGCCGCGAAGGCGAAAAACTTTTTCTCAAGGGCGAGAAGTGTTTTACTGACAAATGCGCTATCGAGCGCCGTGCCTATGCCCCCGGCCAGCATGGCCAGAAGAGCGGTGCCCGCCTGTCTGACTATGGTGTCCACCTGCGCGAAAAGCAAAAGATCCGTCGCATCTATGGCGTGCTGGAAGGCCAGTTCCGCCTGGTCTACAAGAAGGCGGACAGCAGCAAGGGCGTGACCGGTGAAAACCTTCTCGCGCTTCTGGAGTCGCGTCTGGATTCGGTTTGCTACCGGATGGGATTTGGTGCTTCCCGTGCCGAAGCGCGTCAGATTGTTCGCCATAACGGCATCATGGTAAACGGTCGCCGCGTCAACATCCCTTCGTATCAGGTTCGGGCGGGTGACGTGGTGGAGGTCTCCGAAAGCGCCAAGGCCCATCTGCGGATCAAGGCTGCTGCCGAAGCCACGGCGGCGCGCGGCTACCCCGAATGGGTCGAGGTAGACAGCAAGGCGCTGAAAGGCACCTATAAATCGGTTCCCCAGCGTTCCGATCTGCCTTCGACCATCAACGAGTCGCTGGTCGTCGAACTGTACTCCAAGTAAGCCTGAGCCTGACTTAAGGAAACGCCACACATGCAAAGCGCCACGGAATTTCTCAAGCCGCGCATCGTGGAGGTCGATCGCGCCTCCCCGCTGCACGCCAAGGTCATCATGGAGCCCTTCGAGCGTGGCTATGGCCACACGCTCGGCAATGCGCTGCGTCGTATTCTCCTGTCGTCCATGGTGGGGTATGCCCCGACCGAAGTCGCCATCAGCGGCGTCGTGCATGAGTATTCGACCATCGAAGGCGTGCAGGAAGATGTCGTCGATATCCTGCTGAACCTTAAAGGCATTGCGTTCAAGATGCACGGCAAGACCGAGGCAGTCCTCAGGGTTGCCAAATCGGGCGAGGGGGTTGTCACTGCCGGCGACATCGAAATCGGCCACGATGTCGAAGTGCTGAATCCCGATCATGTCATTGCCCACCTGACCAAGGGCGGCAAGCTGGACATGCAGATCAAGATCGAGGCAGGTCGTGGCTACCAGCCCTCGACTTCACGCAAGCTTTCCGATGAAACGCGAGCGGTCGGCTCCATTCTTGTCGACGCCTCATTCAGCCCTGTGCGGCGCGTGGCATACTCGGTGGAGAGCGCGCGCGTTGAGCAGCGTACTGACCTCGACCGGCTGGTGATCGACATCGAAACCAATGGCGTGGTCGAACCGGAAGAGGCTGTGCGCACCGCAGCCCGCATTCTGGTCAACCAGCTCTCCGTGTTTGCTGATCTGGAAGGCACGCCCACCGAATCGGAATCGCCGCGTTCGCCGCAGGTCGATCCGCTTCTGTTGCGTCCGGTCGACGATCTGGAACTGACCGTGCGCTCGGCAAACTGCCTCAAGGCCGAAAACATCTACTTTATCGGCGACCTGATCCAGCGATCCGAAACCGAGCTGCTGCGTACCCCCAACCTGGGCCGCAAGTCGCTGAACGAAATCAAGGACGTGCTGGCATCGAAAGGCCTGTCGCTGGGCATGAAGCTGGAAAATTGGCCGCCTGCCGGCCTCGATCGGCCCTGAATCACATCAACTGACCAATAAAGTGCGGGCCGCCGTGGCAGGCAGCCTTGCCCAAGAACAAACCGTTTAGAAAGGAATAGCCATGCGTCATCGTCAGTCCAACCGCAAGCTCAATCGCACGACCAGCCACCGTCTGGCCATGTTCCGCAACATGAGCAATTCGCTGCTGCGTCATGAAGTCATCAAGACCACCCTGCCCAAGGCCAAGGAACTGCGCCGCATCGTCGAGCCGCTGATCACGCTGGGCAAGGAGCCGTCGCTCGCCAACCATCGCCTGGCGTTTGACCGCCTGCGTGACCGCGAGATGGTCGTCAAGCTGTTTGGCGAGCTCGGGCCGCGCTACAAGACCCGCCCGGGTGGCTATCTCCGTATCCTGAAATATGGCTTCCGGGTTGGCGACAACGCGCCGATGGCCCTGGTCGAACTGGTGGACCGCCCTGCAGCGGCTGAACCTGTCGACGCAGAGTAATCACTGCGCAATTCCATGAAAAAGCCGGGCATGCCCGGCTTTTTCATGTCTGCGGGTTCTTGCCCGCAGTATCCCGTATCCGGCATAGTCTGAGCCTTGTCAGACTCATTGCTACCATGATCGTACTGTTCACCGATTTCGGCACAGGTGATCCCTATGTCGGACAGGTCAAGGCCAAGCTCATGCAGCATGCGCCGCGGCAGCTCGTCGTTGACCTGCTGCACGAGGCGCCGGATTTCAACGCGCACGCCGGGGCGCATCTGCTGGCGGCTTTATCTGCGGGGTTTCCGGCGGGGACTGTCTTTCTTGCCGTGGTTGATCCGGGCGTGGGCATGCCCCGGGACGGAGTTGTCGTGCTGGCAGACGACCGGTGGTTTGTCGGGCCGGACAATGGCCTGTTGTCGGTGATTGCCGCGCGTGCGGCGAATACCCAGGTATGGCGTATCGACTGGCGTCCGGAAGCCTTGTCTGCCACATTCCACGGCCGTGATCTTTTCGCGGTGATTGCAGCCGAGATCGCACGCGGCGAATTTCCGGCAGGCAAACTCACACCCCGGGAAAGACTCACAGTCGAATTCGATGCCGGCGACTTGCCCTGCGTGATTTATATCGACCACTACGGCAACGCGTGGACAGGCTTGAGGAAAGTCCCTTTGCACGCTGAAGTGTGCGCGGCAGGCCACGCGTTCAAACACAGTGAAAGTTTTGGCTTTGTCGGGCGTGGCGAGGGGTTCTGGTTCCTCAACAGTGCGGGATTGCTGGAACTCGCCGTCAACCGCGGAAGTGCCGTGGAGACCTTTGGGCTCAGAGTGGGGGATGCGGTGAGTGTGGGCGCTTAAATCAGCAAGAGCGCGCGGTAGTCGTTGACGTTGGTGCGCGTGGGGCCGGTGACGACCAGGTCGCCGAGCGCGGCGAAGAAGCGGTGACTGTCATGCGCATGCAGGCAGGCCGCGGCGTCGATCCCCAGCGCCCGGGCCCTGTTCAGCGAATCAGGCGTGAGGAGCGCGCCGGCATTGTCCTCGCTGCCATCAATGCCGTCCGTATCACAGGCCAGGGCCCAGATGCCGGAGCCGCCGGGCGCGCAGGCCAGTGCCAGCAGGAATTCGGTATTGCGCCCGCCGCGTCCAGGCTGACCATGGAGCGTAACGGTGGTTTCACCGCCAGAGAGGATTGCCAGGGGGCGCGGCGATAAACTGTTTGCAAGTGAGGCGTGCTGCAAGGCGCAGGCTCGCGCATTGCCCGTTACATGATCCGAGAGCACGATTGCCGGGATACCCTGTTGTTCAAAGACCAGGGCTGCCGCATCCAGACTTGCGCGCGCGCTGGCGATGACCCGGTTTTCGGTTCGCGTGAAGCAGGCTTCATCGGCCTTGGCCGTGTCGTTTGCCGAGCGATGGTGTTCCAGGTGGCTGAGTATGTCAGCCGGCGGGTCGATGGCGTAACGCGCCAGTATGGCGAGCGCATCCGAGCATGTCGTGGGGTCTGGCGCGCATGGGCCGGAGGCGATATGGGCCGGCTCGTCGCCAACTGCGTATTCCAGTGAAAACCGCCACTCATTCTGATTCAAAACCGCCACCTGTTCCAGCTCAAACTCTGCCACCGATTCCAGTCCAAAACCG
>JAIWOL010000099.1 GCA_020216925.1 Thiobacillus sp.
CGCAGCGCTGGCGCCGGGACTGCCGACGCCGCCCGTGCCGGCGCCGGGCGCGGCCCTGCTGCCGATGCTGGCGCTGGAAGCGCTGTGGGGCGGCGGGCTTGCGCTGAGCGTGGCTATTGTCTTCTCGCTGGCGCGGCTGGTCGTGCTGTGGACCGGCCATACCGCCACCGCCGGCCTGCTGACGCTCACGCCGGAACAGGCCGAAACCGCAGACGCCCCCTGGCGGGCGCTGGCTGGCTGGCTGGCGCTGCTGGCATTTTTGGGGGCGGGCGGGCATCTGCTGGTGGTTGCCGCGCTGCGCGAAAGTTTTGCGGTGATGCCGGTGGCGGGACTGCCCGCAATGGATGGACTGCGTGGCCTTGGCGAATCGGGCGTCTGGCTGTTCGCCACCGGCGCGGCGCTGGCCCTGCCGCTGCTGGCGCTGGCGCTGCTGATGCAGCTGGCCTTTTTTGTGCTGGCGCGCACCGCGCCCGGGCTGGACATGTTTTCGACCGGCCTGGGACTGGCCGCCGCGGGCCTGCTCGCTGCCTGGATCGTCGCCGTGCCCATGATAGTGCGCGGCCTGAGCGACGGGCTCACGCAGATGAGCTCTTGGTTCGCTGCCCTGACGGGCGTGCAATAGGGTTTTGCACGGCTAATGCATTAAAATGCCCGGATTTATCGATGATCCCGCCCGGTTCGGGCAAGCGGAACCACCATGTCGGAAATGAAAATGATCCGGGGCAGCCTGGTCGCACTTGTCACGCCCATGTCGGAGGATGGCGCGCTCGACCTCGACGCGCTGCGCCGCCTGGTTGACTGGCACATCGCCGAAGGCACGGACGGCATTGTCATTGTCGGCACCACGGGCGAATCGCCCACGGTCGATTTCGACGAGCACTGCCAGCTCATCCGCACCGCTGTCGAACAGGCGGCGGGCCGCGTACCCGTGATTGCGGGCACCGGCGCCAACTCCACCCGCGAAGCCGTCGAACTCAGCGCCTGCGCCAAAGCTTCTGGCGCGGCAGCCGGCCTGTCAGTCGTGCCCTACTACAACAAGCCCACGCAGGAAGGCCTGTATCTGCACTACAAGACCATAGCCGAATCGGTCGAGTTGCCGCTCATTCTCTATAACGTCCCCGGCCGCACCGTGGCCGACCTGTCGAACGACACGGCGCTGCGACTCGCGCAGGTGCCCGGCGTGATCGGCCTCAAGGACGCCACCGGCAACATGGAACGCGCCTCCGATCTGCTGCGGCGTGCGCCGGCACATTTCGCGCTCTATAGCGGCGATGACGCCTCGGGCCTGCCTTTCATGCTGCTGGGCGGCCACGGCGTGATTTCGGTAACGGCCAACGTGGCACCGAAACTCATGCGCCAGATGTGCGAAGCGGCATTTGCAGGGAACCTCGCCCTGGGGCGTGAAATCAACAACAAGCTGCTGCCGCTGCACAGCAGGTTGTTTGTCGAGGCCAACCCGATTCCCGTCAAATGGGCGGTGTCGCAGCTTGGTCTGATGCCCGCCGGCGTGCGCCCCCCGCTCACACCGTTGTCCGCGACTCACCATGAAACCCTGCGTCAGGCAATGCGCCACGCCGGCCTGATGTAAACAAGGACACCATCCATGCGTTATCTGTCTCTCCTTCTGGCCGCCTCGCTCGTTGCGGGCTGCGGCATCCTCGAAACCAAGAAAATCGACTACAAGTCCGCGCAGAAGGCCCCCACGCTCGAACTGCCGCCCGACCTCATCGCTCCGTCTTCCGACAACCGCTACGCCATTCCCAACACGCAGGGCAGCGGCACCGCAACCCTGTCGACCTACGACCGCGAACGCAAAGCGGCGCCGGCCGGCATGCAGACCCTGCTGCCGGCACAGGACAAGGCGCGTATCGAACGCGCCGGCACGCAGCGCTGGCTGGTGGTGAACGCCACGCCGCAGCAGGTGTGGCCGGTAATCAAGGATTTCTGGCAGGAAACCGGCTTCATCGTGAACATCGAGTCGCCCGAAACCGGCGTGATCGAAACCGACTGGGCGGAAAACCGCGCCAAAATTCCCCAGGACGCCATCCGCCGCACGCTCGGCAAGGTGCTCGACGGCCTGTACTCCACGGCCGAACGCGATAAATTCCGCACCCGCATCGAACAGGGCCGCGACGGCACCGAAATCTACGTGAGCCATCGCGGCATGATCGAGGTGTTCGCCACCGAAGGCAAAGACAAAACCGTCTGGCAACCGCGTCCCGCCGACCCCGAGCTCGAAGCCGAAATGCTGCGTCGCCTGATGCTGCGTTTCGGCGTGGAAGACGCGCGCGCCGACACCCTGCTGGCCAAGCAGCAGACGCCCGAGCAGGCCCGTATCGTCAAGGACGGCGGGGCAAACAGTCTCGAAATGGACGAAAGTTTCGACCGCGCCTGGCGTCGCGTCGGCCTCGCGCTCGACCGCGTCGGCTTTGCCGTGGAAGACCGCGACCGCTCCAAGGGCGTGTACTTCGTTCGCTACATCGACCCCGAAGTCGACAACGACAGCAAGCGCGACGACGGCATTCTCGCCAAGTTCGCGTTCTGGAAGAGCAAAAAACCGCAGACCTCACCGCAGGTGCAGGTCGTGGTCACCGAGGCGGGCGAAAAATCCCGCGTGACTGTGGCCGGCGCGGATGCGGGCACGCAGAACCGCATCGTCAACCTGCTGCACAAGGAACTGAAATAAGGCAGGCGAGGTGCGTTTTTGCAGCCTGGGCAGTGGCAGTGAAGGCAACGGCCTCGTGATCGAGGCCGGCATGACCCGCGTGCTGCTCGACTGCGGGTTTGGTCTTGCCGACTGTGTGAACCGGCTCGCGCGCCAGGGCGTGCAGGCCAACGAGCTGGCAGGCATTGTGGTCACCCACGAACACAGCGACCACATTGGCGGAGTAGGGCGCATGGCGCGCAAGTTCGGGCTGCCGGTGTGGCTCACGGCGGGTACCCGCGCAATGGCCCAGGATCTGGACGGCGTCGACATCCGGGTGATCGACAGTCACACCCGGTTTAGCGTCGATGCGCTCGACATCCAGCCGTTTCCGGTGCCGCACGACGCGCGCGAGCCGGTGCAGTTCGTGTTTGGCGACGGCAATCGCCGGTTGGGCGTGCTCACCGACCTGGGCTGCGTCACGCCGCACGTCGAGGCCATGCTCGGCGGCGTCGATGCCCTGGTGCTGGAGTGCAACCACGATGCCGGCATGCTGGAAAACGGCCCGTATCCAGCGAGCCTCAAGCGACGCGTCAGCGGGCGCTTCGGCCATCTGGAAAACGGCCAGGCTGCGGCGCTGCTGCGCAAGCTCAAGCACGACGGCCTGCAATGCGTGATGGCCGCGCACGTCTCAAAAAAGAACAACACCCACGCGCTGGCGCAAACCGCGCTGGCAAAAGCGCTGGGCTGCAACGCAGACGAGGTGCGCGTGGCGTGCCAGACGAACGGTTTCGATTGGATAAGACTTTGACCACTTTTGCCGAACTCGGGCTCGCGCCCGACATCCTGCGGGCCCTGGACGACATGGGCTACGTCACGCCGACGCCCATTCAGGAACAGGTGATTCCGCTTGCCATGCGCGGCGGCGACATCCTTGGCGCGGCACAGACCGGCACCGGCAAGACCGCCGCGTTCGCGCTGCCCCTGATCCAGCGCCTGCTGCCGTTTGCCAACAGCAGCACCTCGCCGGCCAAGCACCCCATCCGCGCGCTCATCCTCACCCCCACGCGCGAACTCGCGATCCAGGTCGAGGAAAGCATCAACGCCTACTGCAAGCACGTGCCGATCCGGTCGCTGGTCGTCTACGGCGGCGTCAACATCAACACGCAGATTCCCGTCTTGAAGACCGGTATCGAAATCCTTGTTGCCACGCCGGGACGGCTGCTCGATCACGTGCAGAACAAGACGCTCTCGCTCAACCAGGTGAACACCCTGGTGCTCGACGAGGCCGACCGCATGCTGGACATGGGTTTCATGCCCGATCTCAAGCGCATCGTCTCCCTTCTGCCCGCCGCGCGCGTGAACATGATGTTCTCGGCCACCTTTCCAGAAGAAATCAAGAAACTCGCCGACAGCATCCTCAACAGCCCGACCTTCATCGAAGTGGCACGCAACACCACGGCGGTGACGGTGACGCAGGTGGTGCATCCGGTGCATCACGAGCGCAAGCGGCAGTTGCTGGCGCACCTGATCAAGCATCGCGATCTCAGCCAGGTTCTGGTGTTTACCGGCACCAAGCTGGGCTGCAACCGGCTCGCCAACGAACTCAACAAGCTCGGCCTGCACGCCGACGCCATCCACGGCGACAAGACCCAGCAGGAGCGCATCAAAGCGCTCGACGCCTTCAAGGCGGGCACCCTTCGCGTGCTGGTCGCCACCGACGTCGCGGCGCGCGGCATCGACATCGAGGCGCTGCCCTTCGTGGTCAACTACGATCTGCCGCACAACGCCGAGGACTACGTGCATCGCATCGGCCGCACCGGGCGCGCCGGCGCGAAAGGCGAAGCGATCTCGCTGGTGAGCGAGTCGGAGACGCGCTACCTCAAGGACATCGAAAAGCTCATTGGCAATCCGATCGAAACCGTGATGGTGCCCGGCTTCGAACCCGGCGCCGCCGACATGCCGGCTTACGATGCCCGCCCGCCGCGCGGCGATCGGCGCGACCGACCAGAGCGAGAGGCGCGCGGCCAACGCCCCGCGCCGCCAGCCCGCAGCAAACCCGCCGCCTCGCGCGACACACTCTTCGACGCACCCTACGAGCCGGACACCTCCCGCGTCGATGCACCCGCACCGGCCCCCGCGCGCAACGGCCCGCGCAAACAGGTCGCCGCCCTGTTCCGTTCACCCGCCAAACCGGAAACGGCCGGACAGTGAGCTGGGAACTGGGCCTGCTAGCCGTCTTCGGGCTGCTTGCCTGGTACTGGTATGCCGGGATGCACGCGCGCGAGCAGGCCATCGCTGCCGGACGGCGCGCCTGCCAGAGTGCGGGCGTGCAGTTTCTGGATGAAAGCGTGGCGCAGACGCGCACCCGCCTCGCGCGCAACGCTCAGGGGCAACTGGTGCTGCAGCGCGATTTCCGCTTCGAATTTTCCGACACCGGCGACAATCGCCGTCCGGCCGTGGTGCGCATGGTCGGCGAACGGGTGGAATGGGTGAGTCTGGATGGCGAGTGGCAGCCAGGGCACCTCGCCAGCGTCAGCCGCCTGCCTGAATAGATCCGCTGCCTATTCCTGCTCCACTTCCAGGATCGCCAGGCTGATCTGCGGGCCCAGGTTCAGTTCCCACTCGGCCCAGTTTCTGTAAGCCTTCAGTTTTTCGACGAGCACGGGTTTCATCTCGAAGTCGCTCTTGCCTTCGTTGTACATGCGGCGCACTTCGGGCAGGAGGATGTCGAACCAGGCTTTCTGCTCTTCGACCAGTTTGCGGTCGCCACTCTTGCCGTGGCCGGGTACGTAGACCTTGGCCTTGACGGCCAGGGCACGGTCGGTGGCTCTCATCACGCCTTTGAAGGTGCCGTCGCGCAGGTTCATCACCTGGCGGGCCAGCACGTTGTCGCCGGTGAATAGAATGCGATCCTCGACCACCTCGATCATGTCGTCGGTCTTGCTGTGGGCGTCGCTGGAAGAATGGATGCGGAAGGTCTTGCCGCCAATCCTGAATTCCTGGCCGTCAGTCGTCGGCACGGTGGGAATTTCGGCGCGGGTGCCGTCGGTGTAACCCTGGGTCATGTCCGACATGAGCTTGAGCCAGAAGGCATCTGCACCTTCCTTGGCCAGGCGGATCATGTCCGGGTGGGCAATGATCGTGGCCTTCGGCCAGGCTTCGAGGATGGCGTGGTTGCCCAGCCAGTGGTCGCCGTGAATGTGGGTATTGAACACGTGGGTGACCGGCAGTTTGGTGGCTTTGCGGATTTGCGCCACCACCATGCGTCCAGCCTGCACACTGGAACCGGGGTCGATCACCACCACGCTGTCTTGCGTCACCACCCAGGCCGGGTTGTTCATGAAACCCTGGTTTGCAACAGATGGCACGCCCTGCGGGCCGTGGATGACCCAGGTCGACGCGCTTACTTTCTGGGCGGCGTGCGTACGCACGGTGTCCCTGGGGCCGGCGATTGCGGCCGCGCTGATGGCGGTGGCGAGCAGGATAAGCATGCGCATCATGAGAAGCCTCCTTGAGTGTGTTGGCATCCGAACCTTACACAGTCCGGGTGTAACCATTAATAGTCGAAAAGCGCTACCACCATTTTTCGAAGATGATGCGGCTCATCGGCACCCCCTGGTCGTGCAGCAGCGTGCTCATGTCCTCGACCATGCCCTTGGGGCCGCACAGGTAGTACAGAGTGTCGTCGGGCACGTGCAGGGTGTGCAGCTTGGCCGGGTCGATGCGGCCGGTGAGTCCGTGCCAGCGCGGGTCGGGCTGGGTGACGGTAATGCTCACGTGCAGGTTGTCGTGGTCGCGCGCGGCCGCAGCGAGTTCGTCATGGAACAGAATCTCGCGGCTGTCCGACACGCTGTAGAGCAGGTGCGCCCGGGTGGCGAGCCGGGCGTCGCGGATGTGGCGAAAAATCGAAAGCAGGGGCGTCACGCCCACTCCGCCGCCGATCAGCACCACGTTCTCGCTCATCTCGGGCAGATAGACGAACGGCCCCTGTCCCTGCGTGACACGCACCGTGTCGCCCACTGCGCCGCGTTCGTGCACCCAGCGCGCAACCGGGTGCCTGCTGCTGGCCTTGACGGCCAGTTCGATCTCGCCGGCATGCAGGGGCGAGGTGGTGATCGAATAGCCGCTGGTCTGTAATTTATCATCGACTTTTACCGACAGATCGACCCATTGCCCCGGCAAAAAGCGGAAGGCCGGGTCGTCGATGGCGAGGCGCAGCGTGCGGATGCTGGGCGTGGCGACGTCGAGCGCCGTCACGCGGGCGTCAAAAATGCGCAAGACTCAATCCTGGCCGGGTTGGGGGCCGGTTTCCTCGAAACTGAGCGAAGCCGAATTGATGCAGTAGCGCATTCCGGTGGGGGCGGGGCCGTCCGGGAACACATGCCCCAGATGCGAACCGCACTTGTGGCACAGCGCCTCGGTACGCACCATGCCATGCGTGGTGTCGGTTTTCTCCGCCACGGCCCCTGGTTTGAGCGCCTGATAGAAACTCGGCCAGCCGGTGCCGGAATCGAACTTGGCCGACGACTCGAACAGCGGTTCGCCGCAAGCCGCGCAGCGATAGAAGCCGCGTGCGTGATGGTCCCAATACTTTCCGGTAAATGCGCGCTCGGTGCCTTTTTCGCGCAGGATGCGGTATTGCTCCGGCGAGAGTATGGCGCGCCATTCGGCGTCGGTTTTGTTATCGGCTGTCATGGCTACCCTCCGTACAAGCCGTGAAGTTTACCTGCAAGGCGGGGGTTTGCCTGTCTCATTTTTCTGGCGGCCAAGAGGGTGGACGGGCAAGGCTGCACAAGCCGTGCGCCGTGTGCCTGCTGGCGAATGAATTTTCAACAAATCAAACGCCAACGGTTGACAAGGTCATGCGTCCCGGTTTAATCTTCGTTCAGCTTTTAGACTTAGTCTAAACACTGCATTTCATCCTGTCGCCCAATTGTGGCGACAGATGGGAAACCCCTGCCGCAAGGCAATCACCTAAATATATTGGAGATAGGTTATGCAACTCAAAGGCTCGAAAACCGAAGAACATCTGAAGGCCGCCTTCGCCGGCGAATCCCAGGCCAACCGCCGTTACCTCTACTTTGCAGCCAAGGCTGACGTGGAAGGCTACAACGACGTAGCCGCTGTCTTCCGCTCCACCGCCGAAGGTGAAACCGGCCACGCTCACGGCCACCTCGAGTATCTGGAAAAGTGCGGCGACCCTGCTACCGGCATGGCTTTCGGCCCCACCGCCGACAACCTCAAGACCGCCATCGCCGGCGAAACCCATGAATACACCGACATGTATCCTGGCATGGCCAAGGATGCGCGTTCGGAAGGTTTCGATGAAATCGCCGACTGGTTTGAAACGCTGGCCAAGGCCGAGCGCTCGCACGCCAACAAATTCCAGAAGACTCTGGACAGCCTGGGTGCCTGATTTCGCCTAAGCTTGAAGCGGGTCGCGTGCGGCCCGCTTTTTTTGACCCGTTTTATCTGACAGCAGTCCCCATACCAATACATGGAGCCCACATGAGCACCCGCGAAGGCAGCCTCGAAGCCCCCACACGCCACCCGCTCGACTGGAAGACCCCCGATTTCTACAACGAGGATTCGCTCAATCACGAGCTCGAACGCATCTTCGACATCTGCCACGGCTGCCGCCGCTGTGTGTCGCTGTGCACGGCGTTTCCCACACTGTTCGATCTGGTCGACGAATCGCCCACCATGGAAGTGGACGGCGTCGAGAAAAAGGATTACTGGAAAGTGGTCGACGAATGCTATCTGTGCGACCTGTGCTACATGACCAAATGCCCTTACGTGCCGCCGCATCCGTGGAACCTCGATTTTCCGCATACGATGTTGCGCGCCAAGGCCATCAAGTTCAAAAAGGGCGAGACCACCTTCCGCGACAAGCTGCTTTCCAGCACTGACGCCATGGGCAAGCTCGCTTCGATTCCCGTGGTGGTGCAGGCTGTGAACGCCTCGCTGAAGAGCGCGCCCGTGCGCCGCCTGCTCGACAAGAATCTGGGCATTCACGCCGACCGTATCCTGCCGCAGTACGACAGCGCCAAGTTCCGCGCCACCGCCAGGCCCAACGGCGATTTTCCGGTACGTGCCGGAGAAAGAACTCCCGGCAAGGTCGCCATCTACGCCACCTGCTACGTGAACTACAACGAGCCCGGCATCGGCCACGACCTGCTGAAGATTCTGGCGCACAACGAAATCCCTGCCGTGCTGGTCGAGAAGGAAGCCTGCTGCGGCATGCCCAAGCTGGAACTGGGCGACCTTGAAGCCGTGCAGTCGCTGAAGGAAACCAATATTCCGCACCTGGCCAGACTGGCACGCGCCGGCTACGCCATTCTCACCGCCGTGCCCTCGTGCACGTTGATGTACAAACAGGAACTGCCGCTCATGTTCCCCGGCGATGCCGACGTGCAGGCGGTGAAAGAAGCCATGTGGGACCCCTTCGAGTATCTGATGGCGCGCAACGCCGACGGCCTGCTCAAGTCCGACTTTACCCGGCCGCTGGGCAAGGTGTCTTATCACGTACCCTGCCACCAGCGCGTGCAGAACATCGGCAACAAGACGCGCGATGCCCTGCAACTGGCCGGTGCCGAAGTGAACATGGTGGAGCGCTGTTCCGGCCATGATGGCACCTGGGGCGTGAAAACCGAGTGGTTCGCCAAATCGATGAAGATCGGCAAGCCCGTGTTTCGTCTCATGGCCGAATCGCAGCCCGATTACGTCAGCTCCGACTGTGCGATTGCCGCCCGCCACATCCTGCAGGGCATGGGCGAGGGCACCACTGCGGTAAAAGAGCATCCCATCACCCTCATGCGTATTGCCTACGGCCTTTAACCAGAGCAGAAAGGACAGAGACCCATGCCGCACATTACCCGCGAAAGTCTGATGACCCTGGAAGCCTAT
This sequence comes from Thiobacillus sp., assembly GCA_020216925.1. GTDB lineage: Bacteria > Pseudomonadota > Gammaproteobacteria > Burkholderiales > Thiobacillaceae > Thiobacillus. Next base: position 9,554 of record JAIWOL010000099.1, read on the forward strand.
TCCAAGGTGCGTCCCGCCTTGCGCAGCGAAATCATTGCGCACAAGAAGAACCGTTTCGTCATGCTGGGCGAGCACATCAGCCTGCATTTCGAAGACGAAAAAACCATGCGCTACCAGATTCAGGAAATGCTGCGCGCCGAGCGCACCTTCGAGGATTCCGGCATCCAGGACGAACTCGATGCCTACAATCCGCTGGTGCCGGACGGCACCAACTGGAAGGCGACGATGATGATCGAATATCCCGACCCCGAGGTGCGCAAGGTGGAGCTTGCCAGGCTCAAGGGAGTGGAAGACCGCGTGTTCGTGCAAGTGGCCGAAGGCCCCAGGATCTACGCCATTGCCGACGAAGACATGGACCGCGAGAACGAGGAAAAAACCTCATCGGTGCATTTCCTGCGGTTTGAACTCGACGCCACCTCGATCGCCGCCGCCAAGGCCGGCAGCCCCATATACGTGGGGATCGACCATCCTGCCTGTCCGCTGCCGGCCACGGCTCTGGCCGATAACGTCCGCGCCGCGCTGGTGGTGGATCTGGCCTGACCGACCATGCTCAATGCGCTTCTGGTCAAGGAAGTCAAACACCGGATCGCTGCCAGCGGCCTGCCGCTGGCGGTTGAACTGTGGAACGGCGACGCCTTTGGCGCGCCCCGGGAAAGCGCGCGGGTGGTCATGCGCATCAACAGCCCGGTCGTACTCAAGTCATTAGGCAAACCCGGTCTGGGCATGCTGGCGCGGGCTTACGTGCAGGGCGGGCTCGACCTGGAAGGTGACATCCAGGACATCCTGTCCCTGGGCAACCAGCTCTGCAATGCCGATAATTGCCGGCCGCGCAAGCGCAGCGCCGCCTGGAAATGGTGGCGGCACACCCGCAGCCGCGACCGCAAGAACATCCAGTACCACTACGACGTTTCCAACGATTTTTACGGTCTGTGGCTGGACGCCGAACGTGCGTATTCCTGCGCCTACTTCCGCGACGAGGGCACGAGTCTGGATGACGCCCAGATCGCCAAATTCGACCACATCTGCCGCAAGCTCGCGCTCCAACCCGGCGAGCGCTTTCTGGATATAGGCTGCGGCTGGGGCGGCCTCATCCGCCACGCCGTGCGCCATTACGGCGTGCACGCCGTGGGCATCACGCTGTCTGATGAGCAGCACGCCTACGCCACCGCCCGGGCGCGCGAACTGAATCTGGCCGACCGCATCGACGTGCGCCGCATGGACTACCGCGACGTGCCCGAAACCGGCGGCTTCGACAAGATCGCCAGTGTGGGCATGTTCGAACACGTGGGGCGCGGCAACCTGGGCACCTACTTCGGCAAAATACACAGCCTGCTCGCGCCGGGCGGTCTCGTGCTCAACCACGGCATCACCTCTGCGGCCCTCAAATCGCAGGGTCTGGGCGGCGGCATAGCCGAATTCGTCGACGAATACGTCTTTCCCGGCGGCGAACTCGTGCATGTTTCAGAAGTGCTCGGCGCTGCCGGACAGTCCGGCCTGGAATGCCTGGATGCCGAAAACCTCCGCCCTCACTACGCCGCCACCCTGTGGCACTGGGTGCGCCGGCTGGAAACCCAGGCCAGCCGCGCCGTCGAACTCATCGGCCAGGAAAAATACCGCATCTGGCGCATCTACATGGCCGGCTCCGCCCATGCCTTCGACCGCGGCTGGCTGGAACTATGGCAAGTACTGGCCGGCAAGGCGGTCGACGCCGCTCAGCCCAACTATCCGTTCCGGCGGGATTACATGTACCGCTGAGGGGCAGGGCGCGTGCGGCGCCTTGCAGGCCCGCAACACAGAAGCAAGGCGGGCAGGGGCGTCAGAGGGAAACTTGCGCTGCGCTTGCAGGTGCGGATTTGGCTCACGATTCGCGCCACCCGCAGATCACCAGCACATCGCCCTGCGATTCGGCCAACACGTGCTTGGTCACGCTGCCAAGCAGCAATTCCTCCATCGCATGCTGGCCGTGCTTGCCCATTACGATGAGGTCGCAGTCGCGTTCCTGCTCCTGTTCGATGATCTGCTGCGAGGGATCGCCATGCACCACAAGCGGCGTGTAGCCGTCGATGCCGAGTCCGGTCTGTAGCGCAAGCTGACGCATACGCTGCCACGCTTCCTCGCGTGCGGCGTCGCGGTAGCGCTGGATCACGCCCTCCTCGACGCCAGCGTAGGCCAGCTTGCCCTCGAAAGGCGCCTCGAAGGCGTTCAACAGGACGATGTCGGCAGTTGGGGCGAGTTGACGGGCGAAACCAATCGCCTGCACCGAGACGGGCGAAAAATCGACCGGAATCAGCAGGCGGCGATAGGCCTCATGCGGCACCTGCTTGACCACCAGCACGGGATGGCGCGTTGTCTTGCGCAACAGGCGCGACGCCATCGAACCCAGCGCCAGATGGCGCAGGAAGCCGCTGCCATGCGCGCCCAGCACCAGCAAATCGGCATCGAGGGCAGCGGCGCGCTCGATGATCGTGGCCAGCGGCGAGCCGGATACGATCGTCGCTTCTGCGGCCACGCCGCGAGAAAGAACACGCAATTGTTGGGCGAGCGTTTCCCGCGCCTGGTCTTCGAGCTTGCGCTTGACGTCAGCGAGATTGTCTCCGAGCCATTCGCGCATGGCGTCCATCGCATCCAGATCGAGCGCGTGGAGCACGCTGAAGCCTGCGCCCGTTTCAGCAGCAATGCGAACACCGCGCTCGACTGCGTGGCGTGCGGGCGCCGAAAGATCCGTGGCGGCAAGAATGCGGGTGATCGGTTTCATTGACGGTTCTCCTTCGGCCGGATCAGCTCGGTGAGTGCTTCGACGGCATAGTCTACGGCGTTGCGCATCGGGTAGAGGATGGTGGGGGCGCCCAGGTGCTTGAGGGCGACACCTTCAAAATCCTCGCGCGCCACGATGGCGACTTCGCCGGGATAACGGTGTTCGCGCAGGGCTTGCAAAAGGCTGCGATTGGAGGCGAGATCCGGCAGCGTGCTGATGATCCAGCTGGTCTGCGCCAGCGGCAGACTCTCGATAAACTCCGCTGCCACGCCGTCGCCGTAGCGCACCACCATCCCCTGGCGGCGCATGGCGCGCGCCACTTCCGGATCGAATTCGACGCCCAGCACCTTCAGGCCGGCGTCCTTGAGCCCGAGCGCCAGGCGGGCACCATAGCGGCCGAGACCAAAGACGATCACGTCCGCCTCTTTTAGATCGTGCCGTTCCGCCGCCACGGCCAGTTCGCGGAAAGGCCGCCGGCGCTCGAACCACCCCAGCCAGGGCGCAAGCTTTTCATACAGCGGGTGCGAATAGAGAATCATGTAAGTCGACAGCGCAATCGTGGTAATGCCGACCAGCGTGGTCAGCCCCAGGGCTTCCTTGCCGACATGGCCGAGCGAAATGCCCATGGCGACGAAGATGATGGAGAACTCGCTGATCTGCGCCACGGTGAGGCCTGCGAGGAAGCCGGTGCGCTTGCGGTAGCCCATGTAGCCCATGATCGCCATGACGATCAGCGGGTTGCCGATCAGGACAAACAGCGACAGGATCGCCGCCGGCCAAAGCTCGCCGCCGAGCGTGGAAAAATCCAGCTTGGCGCCAAGGTCGATGAAAAAGAACAGCAGCAGGAAATCGCGGATGCCGGTAAGCCGCGCGTTGATGGCGTCGCGGTAATGCGTCGAGGCCAGCGAAAAACCAGCCAGGAAAGCGCCGGCTTCCTTGGAAAAGCCGGCCCATTCGCCCAGCGCCGCCAGTCCGGTGCCCCAGGCGATGGCGAAGACAAGCAGCAGTTCCTGCGAGCGCGCCATCAGCTCCACCACCTTCGGCAACACATAACGCATCAGCAGGTAGATGGCGGCGGCGGCCACCGCAACGCGCCCGATCAGCGAAACCGCCACCTCCGCCATGGCGGCCTCGCCGCTGCCGCGCAGGGTGCTCATCGCCATCATCGCCAGCACCACCGCCAAATCCTGCACGATCAGAAAGCCGACGGCGATGCGGCCATGCAGCGAGTCGATCTCGCGTTTGTCGGAGAGCAGCTTGACGATACCGTCACGCATCACCACGGCGTGCAAAGACAGCATGCTGCGGATCGCATCGAGCAATTTCTCGGCCTTGCCATCCTGCAGAAAGCCGATCAGGGCGTTGATGAACACCACGCCGACGATGACCGCCGTGTCGATCCTGTGCCCCAGCGCCGCGGTAACGCCCGCCGCGCCGAGCAGCACATAGATCAGAATGTTGTGAAACTGGAGCAGAAAACGGATCAGCGGTCCGCGCCTTTTTGGCGGCGTCAGACAGTTGGGGCCGTGCTCGGCAAGGCGCTTCCTTGCCTCACCTGTGGATAGACCGGCAGCCGTGACACCCTGCGCCGCGAACACTTGTTCCGGCTTTGCCGCATGCCAGATCGGGTTCGACATGATGACACCCCCTCAATATCAAACGGTACCAGCAATACGTTGCTGCGACATAGTACAACCCATTCCGGCTGACGCCGCCGAAGCAGGCCCCTCGATTCGCATCACGCCATGCACGCCCGCCTTGGACGTGGCTGATGGCCTAGCGCGCATCCTGATGGGTTGGCAGGCCGGGCAGGGGAAGAGCGCACAGCCGGTTTTCCGGTTGCGCCTGGCGCGGGTGGATGCGGCTGGTATTCGGCGGCCTGCGACCGAATCAGTCCCGCCGTGACGCGCACGTTGCAGAACTCGCCGGATCAGACGGGCAAAGTGTCGCTGGACACGGATAAACAACCCGCCAGCCAATCGGGCCGGGGATAGTCCCGGAACGGAGCGTTTTTCCGGGGCGAAAATGCCGGGTTTGCGCACCGGCACGAATTGCCGGTGCGCGTTATAAACTTCGCATAATGTATATTCCACGATTCGCGCCGGCTGCACCTTGGGTGAATACCCCGAGGAATAGCGCAGGTATGTCTTTGCTGCGGAATGCATCGCAGCAGTTGATCGTGTTCGCTTCCCATTTCAAACCTGGGGAGGGATATGATCAAGTTCACTGTACTGAGTACCAAGGGCGGAGTAGGTAAGACCACTCTAGCTGCCAATCTTGGCGCGCTGATGGCTGATATGGGCCTGCGCGTTTTGCTGGTTGACGCGGACGTACAGCCCGCGCTCTCCAAGTATTTCAGGATCCGACGCGAGGCCCCATTCGGACTGACCAAGGTCATCACGACCGGTTACGTCACCGAAGACTGCATCTCGCAAACTGAAATCGATGGTCTGGATGTTATCCGATCAGATGATCCGGATGGAAGCCTTCAAACATGGCTCCTTCATCGCATTGATCGTGGTGAACGCCTCGGAAATGCACTCAATTCGCCTGCTGTATCAGATGATTACTACGACTGCGTTCTGATCGACACGCAAGGTACAGTTGGACCGCTGCAAGACACAGCAGCACTCGCTGCAACCCAGATCATTTCGCCAATCAAGCCGGAAATCCTGTCTGCTCGGGAGTTCAAGACCGGGACGATGGAGCTGTTGGCGCGCCTTGAGCCGAGCCCAAATTCTCAGTATCGGGTTGGCCCTGTCAAAGCAGTCATTTCAATGCAGGACAGAACCGCTGACGCCCGGATCATTGCCGAGTCGATTCGGCAGGACTTCCTGAAACTGGGAGGCCGAGTCACGGTTCTGGACACCGTGGTTCCGGATGCCAAGTCCTACAAGGAATCCGCAACGATGTGCGTGCCTGCGCATCGTCACGAACCATCTCGTAAAGGCACCATGCCTTCTGCCTACGAGACCATGCACGCCCTTTTGTGGGAGCTTGTTCCAAGTCTTGCGGGGCATTACGCGGGGTCCGGGCACCCTTCGCCCGGCTCATCAGCTGCAGACAACGGCGGAGCGGACGAATGATGGTGAACCGCAAGAAACCACCGCTGCTCGGAATCCCGCCGTCCGTCAAAATCACTGATCTGGCTGCCCGCCATGG
>JAIWOL010000044.1 GCA_020216925.1 Thiobacillus sp.
AGCGTCTTGGCGCTGTAGCCGTTGGGCACGGTGACGGCATCGGTCATCGGCAGCAGGTTGGCGGGAACCGGGGTGAAGCCGATCACCGGCGAGCCTGCTGTGGGCATATCCACAACCACCTCGGCAAGCGCTTCGCGGCTGCCGACCAGCGCGCCGCCGAGGGTGGCGGTGATCGCCACGCTGGCGGCGGCCGTGGCCGAGGTGCGGAAGAAATCGCGGCGCGTCATGGGGCGCTGGGCAATGACGTCGTAGATGTCGCGGTTGCCGGAGTCGTTGCTGACGACCTGGCTGGGATTCAGTTTGCTGTCGGGGTGACGGCTGCTGCTCATGGAAGTCTCCTGGATGGCCTGGGAACGCTTCCCGCACCGGGAAGCTCGCCGTCATCCTAGAGATGGTGTGTGACAGTTTTTAGGGATGCGCGTGAGCCGTTTGCGTCACGCCGAGGCGGGCCGGGCTCGGCCATGCCATGTGCGCGGGTCTCAACTGCGGCGGCGGCGCAGGGCGGCCCAGCCGACCATGCCCACGCCGGCCAGCAGCATGGCCCAAGTGTCGGCTTCGGGCACCGGCGTCGTCACGGTCTGCGCGATCCAGCCGGCATACGGCGCAACCAGGCTGCCGCCGCCGACCGAACCGAACAGCACGTTGCTGCCCGGCAGGCCGGTGGTGCTGCCGTTGAAATTGGCCACGCCGAAAATCTTCCATATGCCGTTGTCGTTGATGAATACCGGGCTGCCGGAATCGCCGCCGGCAAACTGTGCTTCCAGGTTTGCCCCCAGCGTGAGATTGGCGGGCGCGGCAGCGCCAAACACATTGCTGGCTGCCGTGGGGCCGTCGAAATCGAAGATGAAGACTTCGTCAGCGCCGCTGCCGTCGTCGTCCGGCAAAACCAGATCGACGCGATTCTGGCCGCTGCGCTTGAGGCCGGGACTGGCGGCCGCCGTCACGCCCGCGCTGCCGTCGCCGGTGCCGCCGTAACCCGCGAGCGCGATGGTCTGCCCCGCCGCCGGACCGGTATACAGCGGGTAGCCGCTGGCCGAGGTTGCGGGTGCCGCCAGCCGCACGATCGCGAGGTCGTCATGCCACACGCCGTCGCTGCCGGGCGTGGTGCCGGCATAGCCCGGATGCACGGTCACGGCGGCAGCGGACAGGGTTTCGGCCGCGCCGGCATTGAGCCGGAACTGGATCGCAGCCGCCGGCCGGCCCGCCACCACATGGGCGGCGGTGAGCACATGCCAGGGGTCGAGCAGCACGCCAGAGAACGTGCCGCCGTTGACGATGACCGCGCCGGCTCCGGCAAACGGCGAGGATGCCAGGTTGGCATCGGTCGCGCCGCCGACCAGCGCGTGGGCCGGGGCGGCAAGGCACAACAAGGTGGACAGCAGAATTCGGCGGGACATGGTGTGGGTTCCTGAAGTTCCGGGGGCTGGACAAGCGCGAGACTCGAATGGCGGATAGTCTACTCCCGGGTTTTTACAAACGTGCGCGCCCCGCGCCAGCCGGTGCAGCAAAGCTGCAATGCCGGCGCGATATCGTCTCCGCGAGGGGGCCGGACTTGTGCAAAAAAAAAAGCGGCTCCCGAGGGAGCCGCAGGTCGGAGAACGGGGAGACGCCCGTTTTTACTGCCTGGTGTGTTACGGGGAAACGATGGATCAGGCCTTGCGGCGACGCGCCGCCATGAACCCGACCAGGCCCAGGCCGGCGAGCATCATGGCGTAGGTTTCGGCTTCGGGCACGGGCGCGGCGTTCAGCGTCACCATGTCGAAGCGCCAGGTGCCGCTGGTGCTGTAGCTGCTGGACGGATTCGACGCAACGTAACCGGAGGTCGAGGGCGCGAAGGTGGACACCACGCGGAAGGCAAAGTTGGCGTTGTTGTTGACGCTGGCCACGCCGGACAGATCGACGCTGCGGCCATTGAACCAGGTGTCGCCCGCGTTGCCGTCGAACTGCGCGAAATCAACAAAGTTGACGCCGTCCGTGCTGTACTGGAACTGCTCGTAACGCGAGCTGGTGTTGCTGTGGCGCAGGTCGTAATTGATCACGACGTTGTTGAAGCCCACGGTGCTGACGTTGAATTGCACGCCGCGGGTTTTGTCGCCAGTGCCCTGTGCAGCGTAAGTGCTGGTGTTCCAGCCCGAGTCGTCGCCGGTAGCCGGGTCGGACGAACCGCCGCTGGCGTCGCCCGAGGCGAAGGTGGCGGTGACGCCGCCGACAAGGCTGGCGGTGCCCGTGCCGATGGCGGGCAGCAGGGTGCCGGTGCCGGTGTTGCCGTCAGGCGTGGGCGAGTTGAAGTTCCACTGGGTGACGACGATGGCCTGGGCGTTGCCGGCAGCAAAGGCGGCGGCGAGCGAGACTGCGAGTGCGAGGTGTTTCATGAAGTTTCTCCCACAATTTTATTGAAAGGATGCGCGCGATGCGCGGGTTTAAAACGGCGTCCTGCGATTGCGTAGGTCGGCAACACCTTGCCGACGCTGTGTTACACCAGCCGGCGGCGGTTGCGGCCAACCATCAGGCCGACCAGACCGATGCCGGCGAGCATGAGCATCCAGTCACGCGGTTCCGGCACTGGGGTGATGGCCAGGTTGTTGATGCCGAGCGCGGAGCTGTTGGTGACGTCGTCGGTGTCGACGACGGCGAACACCAGGCTGTAGACGCCGGAGGCAGCGACGGTCTGGCTGAATACGCCCGAGGTGGCGGCGCGGAAGCCGGACAGGCCGGCGTCGCCGTTCACGCCGTCGGCGGTGGCGATGAGCGCGGTGGTGTGGTTGAGCAGGCTGAAGTAGGCGGCGTCCTTCATTGCGCCGGAGACCGGTTCATTGGTGTAGAAGGTCCATTCGAAGCTGAGGATGTCGCCGGCGTTGATGGCGATGTTGTCGAGTTTGTACACCGAGCCTTCGGTCGCTGTGCTCGTCGAGCCGTCGAAACGGCCGATGTCGTATTCGCCCGCGGGATGGCCGGCGAAGGCTTCCATCGAGCCAACAGCACCGCCCGCCATCAAAGGTACAACACCGCTGAAATTGAAATTCCCTCCGGTGTCAAGATCGTCACCGTCGTTGTACGCGGTTGTCATGAAGAGGCTGGTGGCGCTGGCGGCGAGGGCGTCGCCGCCCGCCATGCCGGCGGTGAGGTCGATGCTCTGGACGGCGTGTGCCTGCGAGGCGAGTGCAAGACCCAGAAGGCCGAGGAGAGATACGGTTTTCATGGCGTTTCCTTTTTCAAGTGAGACAAGCATTCATGCGGGACGGCGCGCGAACGCCGCTCCGTCCGGGTTTACTGCATGAGGTCGCGCGCCGGGGCGAACTGCTTCGCGGTGAGCCCCTTGAGCGTGGCGAGCGGGCGGAAGATCGCTGGGCCTTCGGCACCGTCTGCGTCGATTTCGAGGCGGATGCCGCCGGTCACGTCGATCGCGCGCACCCAGCCGTCGCGCGCGGCGTCGCAGCCGAGCGTGGTCACGCAGCCCAGGCTCGCCAGCAGCGGGCGCAGTTCGATGCGGTCGGCATACGGGGTGAAATCGGTGATGAGGTCGCCGGCATCGCGCATCGAGGCGTAGACGAAGACATCGTTGCCCTTGCCGCCAGTGAGTGTGTCGGCGCCCAGGCCGCCGGAAATCACGTCGTCGCCGTCGGTGCCGATGAGGGTGTCGCGGCCGGCGGTGCCGGTGCGCATGACGCCCGGTGTGCTCGTGGCGATGGCGAGATCGACCAGACGGCCGCCCATGTCGTAGGGAGTTTCAATGCCGTACAGATTGGCGGTGATCGCGCTGCCGTCGGCGGCGCTGTCGCGCTTCAGGCCGCCCTGCGCCTTGGGCGTGGCGATGTAGTCGGCGAGCGCCTGCTGGTAGGTGATGGAGAAGGGGTTGTTCTCGAACACCACGCCGTTGGCCGCAAAGGGGTAACCGTCGCCGCCGTTGGCGGTGAAGTCGATGGTGGCGAAGGAAAACTCGCGGGCGGACACGACGGCACCGTTATCGACCAGCACCGTGCCGTCGTCCAGCACGATGCGGCGCACGCGGTCGCCGCTGCCGACGCTGCTGCCGCGCGGGGTGCGGGTGGTGTCGTACTCGACGCGGATCCCCGCCACCTGCGCGAAACGGCCGTTGGCGGCGCCGGTGGGGCTGGCGGCGGCAACGGAATGTTCGAGCAGGTCTTTCAGTTGCGCGGCGTTCATCGCCGGCGCGCGCTTGACCAGGTTGGTGAAGGGCAGAATGTCGAAGGTGTTGCCGACAGTGACGTTGCCCGGTGCACCGATGCTGGTGCGGATGCCGCCGCCGTTCTGGATCGCCACGTCGGCGTTGCCGGCAAAACGCATGGCGTCGGCGACCAGATTGCCAAGGCCGGTTTCGGCGTTGCGCACGCCGGCGGTGAAGGTGCACGGGGCGGGCGTGCAGTTGGTGTGGGTGGGGCCGTTGAGCTTGACGTCGGTGGTGCCGATGACCTGCGCGTTGAGCGCGGCGACGTAAGCCTGCACCGGCGCGACGACCTGGGCGGCGAGCGTGGCGTCGCCGGTGACGCGGTCGGCGTCGGCGGCGGCGCCCGAAACGCGGATCATCTTGCTGCTGTCGATGCTCGTGAGCATGCCGGTGGTGTCGTCGATGGTCACGTTGAGTTCGCCGACGTAGCGGTTGCCGAAATGCGCGGTGACGATGGCGACGGATTTGCCGTCGGCGTCGGTGGCGTAGATCGGATCCTGGTTGAAACTGGGCGCAACGCCGCCGGGGATCACCTGATCGTCGGGATCGACCATCAGTTCGTGGCCGCCGCCAGAGATAACCAGATCCACACCCTTGAGCTGCGGCACGATGACGCTGCGTTCGTTGTTCACGTTTTGCAGGTGGCTCATGAGAATGACGACAGTCGCGCCTTCGACGTTGCGCACACGGTCGATCTCAGCCTGCAGGATGGGCACCAGGGCGTCGAGATTGGCGGCATCGCTGGCGTTGGCGTCGTAGCCGATGAGCGTGCCGGGCGCGGGCGAGGAAATCTTGGGCAGCAGCGGCGTGGTCGCGCCGATGAGCGCGATCTTCTTGCCGCCGGGCGTGGTGACGATCCTGGACGGTGCAATCTTGCCCGCCGCCGCCAGCGCGGCGAATTCGGGCGTGACGTTGAAATTGATGTTGGCCGACAGATAGGTCGCGCCGGAAACCTCGGCGAAGCGCGCGGCCACCGCCGGGCCAAGATCGAATTCATGGTTGCCGAAGACGACGGCGTCGAAGCCGATGTGGCGCATGGCAATGGTGTCGTAGAAATCCTGTCCGCCCAGGTAGGCGTTGCCAAGGTTGGCAAAGCTGGCGTTCAGACGCGGGCCGGGCAGGAAGGCGTCGCCGGCGTTGAGGCTCAGCACGAAGCGGTTGCTGGCGGCGGCTTCGGCGCGGCGGTTGGCCATCACCGTGGCGAGCCGGTCGATGCCGCCGTAGAAGGAAATGCCCTGGCTGGGGCTGTCGCGCAGATTGCCCTGCGCGGAAAGCAGCCAGGTTTCCTGGTCGCCCACGTGCAGCAGGGTGAGCCCCTCGGCCCAGGCGGCACCGGCGGCAAAGGACAGGGACAAGGCAAAACTCAGCGATTTCAGGGCAAATTTCATGACAGGCACTCCGGCTCCACAACGAATAATTGAATTGATCGAATTCGGGGGCGAGCCGGCCGCAGCCGGCCCGCCGTGTCGACTACTGCTTCAGTACCGCTCAGACCGCAGCCGCGGAACGGCGGCGCGACACCATGAAGCCGACCAGGCCAAGGCCGGCGAGCAGCATGGCGGTGACTTCGGGTTCGGGGACGGGGGTGACGGCGATGTCGAGCCCGGCGAATTTCTTCTCGACGAAACCCAGCGAGCCGGGCACCGACGAGGCGACGAGGATGTTTTCCAGCGTGACGTTGAGGGATTTTGCGCCCGTCCAGTCGGCCACGTTGACCATGGCATTGGCTGACCAGTTCTGGGTGGGGAAGCCGGTCATGGTGAGCGGCGCGGCGGGCAGGATGGCGGCGGTGCGGTCATGCGCGGGCATGGCCAGATCGAACACGCGCAACTGGCCGCCGACATCCACGGTGGCGCCCGTGCCGAGCAGGAGGTAGTCGCCGCGTTCGGCCAGTTTCACGCTGTCGAAGTTGAAACCGTCGCGCGCGGTGACGCGCACGTTGATCGTCTGTTTGGTGAGGTCGAAGCCGCTGCCCGCGCCGCCGGCCGACAACGCATCGAAGCTGGTGGGCGTGAAGAACAGGGTGTTGCCGGCGACGCCGGGGGTGCCGAACAGCCCCAGCAAGGCGTCGTCAAAGCTGAAATCGACGTTCATGCCGGCAAGCGTGACGGGGGCGGCGGATGCGCCGCCGGAGAGTGTCTGGCCAAGAACGAAAAGGCTGATGGCCAGGATTTTTACGCGCTTCATGAATAACTCCTTAATTAATAAAGTGTTGATTGATCCTGCAAATGGCCGGCAGACCGGCAAAACGGCGAATGCTTTCTTGTGCCACTGTTTTTGTTTACCGGCGCCTCCCGGGCTGTGCCCGGATGGCGTCCGACTGTGCTTACTCTACGGGGCGAATGTTGCAGGCACAGCGGACCACGCCCCGCCTGGAATGGCCCGATTAGCTCATGTCACAGGCCGAGGTCGCGGCCCGGATCGAGCGTTGCGGCGTTGACGCCCTGCAAGAGCACGAGCGGGCGGGCGATGCCCGGTCCCGCCGCGCCATCGGTGTCGATGCGCAGGCTGGCGCCGGCGGGCGTGTCGACGATCTGCACGACGCCGTTCGACCAGGCCATGCCTTGCGCCACGCCCAGGCTCGTCAGCAAGGCGCCGAGATCGATGCGGTCGATGCCGGGCGCGAAGTCGGTAATGACGTCGCCTGCATCGCGCAGCGAGGTGTAGACGAACACATCCCGCCCGCCGCCGCCGGTCAGGGTGTCGGCACCCGCTCCGCCGATGATGATGTCGTCGCCCGGCGTGCCCGTCAGAACATCGCGTCCGGCCGTGCCGTGGATGCGTTTGACGAGATGCAGCCCCACCAGCACGGGGTCGTGGTCGGACGAACGGTAGGCCGTGGGCGTGTAGAGATCCTGCGGCTTGAATTCGGTGTTGTAGTCGATCACCGAAGGCTCGTCGGCGTTGATGTGCCATTCGACCGCGCCGCTTGTCTGCATGGCCAGCGATGGCGTTGCCAGCGCATGGTCGAGATAGCCGGCTTCGCCATCGAAGACATAGGAATAGGCGCTCTGGCCGTTGAAGCGCTCGATCAGGTCTGCATATCCGCGCATCACCAGTTCGGCGACCGGGTCTTCCTTGGCGTAGGCGTTGAGATCGCCGATGACCAGCACGTCGGCATCGTTGACCGCTGCGGTGCGCGCCTGCGCAAAGGCGTCCAGCGCCTGCGCCTGCTGCGTGCGCCGCGCATTCCAGCAGCCCTGGCCGTCGCCCGCGTCGGCGTTGGCGTCGCCCGCGGCGGGGCAACTGCCCTTGGATTTGAAATGGTTGACGATGACGGTGAATTTTTCGCCGTTGGGTGCGGCAAAGGTCTGCGCCAGCGGCGGACGATTGTGCACCGGATCGGTGTCGCTCACCGCCGGCCCCACCGGGGTGACGCGCGCGGGCTTGTAGATCATGGCCATACGGATGGCGTCGCCGCCGGTGCCGCCCACAGGCAACGCCACGCTGGCGTAAGCGCCCGCCCCCATGCGCGCATTGAGCGCGGCGACCAGGTTGTCGACGGCCGACTGGCCGTTGTTTTCGACTTCCATGAGTCCCACCACGTCGGCGTCGAGCGCCTGCAACGCGGCAACGATCTTGGACTGCTGGCGGCTGAACTCGACCGCGGAATCGGCGCCGCGGCAATCGCTGCGCGTGCCGCTGGGGAAGCAGGACGCGCCGGGCTGGTCAAGGGTGGTGAAATAGTTGAGCACGTTGAAACTCGCCACGCGAAGATTGCCGCCGACAGCAGGCGGCAAGGGCAAGCGCGGGTTTTCGCGGCTGAACGCCACCGGCCCGACCGGGTGGATGCGGTAATCGGCGAGGCCCATGGTGTTGTTGGTCGCCAGGCCGTAGTCGATCACGCCGACCAGCTCGCTGACCACGTCTCCGGCGCGCAGGGTGTTGTCGGGGCCGATGTAGGGAATGGGATTGGGGTTCTGCGCGCTGGTGCCGTCGTCGAGGAGGATGCGGCGGCGCGCGTTTTCGTCCGCCAGGGCGATGGCCTGCGCGCTGCCGGGGCGATGCAGGTTGGTCGGCTTGTACAACCGGCCGCCCGCGGCAAGTGTGACCTGGCCGTAGCGGCCGAGGAAAAAGTTCTGCGAGGCGGTAAGCGGCGTGGCAATGCGCACCAGCATGCCTTCGTAGCGTTCGAGTTCGCCTTCCGTGCTCTCGGGGAACGCAATCGCCGTGGGGGCCACCACATGCCCGCTGGACAGCAGGCTGATGCTCGCGCCGGCGAGCTGGGTCACGGGGTTGGCCGACGTGAGCGGATTGCCGGCCGCGCCCGTGTTGAATTCCGTAACGGTAGCCGTCAGGCGCACGCGGTCGCCGACCGCGACACCGGGCGCGCCGCCGGTAAAGACAAAGATGCCATCGGATGTGGCGGGGTTTCCGTCTCCGTCCGGGTCCTGAAGGTAGAACCCGTTGTTGCTGAGATACGTGACCACCCCCTCGGTGGTAACCGTCTGGCCTGCCAGCGGACTGAGCGCGCCGCTTCCCTGGATGGCGGGGATAGGCGTGATGCCGGCAACCTGTACGCTGACCGTGCAGCTGGCGCTCTGCGCATCGTCGTTGTCGAAGCGAACGCTGACCGGGTAGGTTCCGGCGGGCAGGCCCGTCACATCGAGATTCACACTCGCGGTTCCGCCATCCACTGTCGCCGGAGCCAGCATGCCGAGGCTGATGCCTGCCTGCGCGCCGGAGCTGATGCGCGCCGCGTTGACCACGCTGTCGGCATCGCTCGCGGACAGCAGCACGCTGCCCGATCCGCCGGATGCAACCGAGAGAGTGGCGGGACAGACCGGGACGATGGGCGCGTTGCCCGACGACCCGCCCGTGCCATCGATGACGATGTCGTCCACCCCCACCCACTCGTCGTTGCCCGCCGCGTTGGTGGTGAGGATGCGCAGCTGGACCAGCGGCTGGTTGTCCGCCGCCGGCGGCAAGATAACCGACACCGGCGTGGTTTTGCCGGCCAGGCCGGGGCCTTCGGTTGCGTCCGCCACATAGCCTGCGGGCAGGTTGGTGAATGCGCCGCTGTTGCCGACGCGATATTGCAGCGCCACCTGCTGCACCGCGTTGTCGGCCGAGCCGTCGAGATCGCGCAGCGTGTAGCCGACCTGGATCGCATACTTGTTGGTGGTGTCGAGCGTGATCAGCAGGAAAGGCGCGCTGGCTGTGCCGGAGCCTGCCAGCGCCACCACCGGGTCGGGCAGATGAAATTCGGTAACGCCACCGGTGGTGTAGGTGTCGGGATTGGTCTGGTTGGCGTTGACATCAACCGGGGTCGAGGTGCCATCGGCCAGTATCGTGCGCGGGTCGGCGCCCGCGGCAGCAGCGAGGCCGTCGCCGCGATGGCCGATGATGCCCGGCACGCCGCTCCAGTCGTCGTTGACCGATATCAGGCCGATATTCGACCAGTTCTGGGTAAACGGCAGGAGCTGGGGCGAGGTGTCGGCCTGAGCCGGGACGGCCAGGACAAGCGCGAGCGCGAGCGGCAGCGGAGCAAAACGGTACATGGCAGCAAACCCGATGAGTGTTGAATTCGGGCGAGCCTAGCAAGCGCAGATTCCAGCCTTGTTACAGCCAAACGGCACAAACTGGGCCGAATGGTCGATGCGATATCGGGTCCGGATGCAAAAAACCGCTGCGCCGCGAGTAAGAATCGGGGAGCCGGATCGCCGGCGCACGGCACCGGCAGACAGATTCGCGCTGCCGCCAGGCGGCGTCAGAGTTACTGGAAATGCGCCGCCGCCATCAGCGAGACCGCCATCAGGCCCAGATTGATGATGCCCAGCTGCTTGAGCTTGCGGTAGAGCGTGGGCACCGACACGCCGAGTTTCTTGGCCACGGCGCGTCGTGAGCCGTATTGCTTGAGCAGGGCCCGGATAGTCTCGGCTTCGTCGCCTGTCGCCACCAGCGGGGTCTCCAGGTCCACAGCCGGCGCATGCCGCCGGCGCGGGGCGGTTTTGGCCCTGGCCGCCCGGCTGCCGTCCGCCGACATGCCGAAATCGATGTCGGCCGCCCCGATCATGCCATCCTTGCAGCGTGTCACCGCACCCAGCAGAAGACTGCGCAGCTCCCGCATGTTTCCGGGGAAGGGGTGGGCGCAAAGCGCATCTATCGCAGACTGGCCGACTCTGCACATCTGGCCGGTTTCGCGGCCAATCTGGTTCAGCATGGACTCGACGATGAGGGGGATATCGTCGATGCGCTCGCGCAGCGCCGGCACGCGCACCGGAAATTCGGCGATGCGGTAGTAGAGATCCTGGCGGAAACTGCCTTCTGCCATCATTTGTGACAGATCGGCCTGGCTCGCCACGATGAGACGCACGTCGGCCGTGTGGGCAAGCTCGCTGCCGGGCGGTTTGAAGGTGCCGTTGTCGAGCAGTCGCAGGAGCTTGCCCTGAAGCGAAAGCGGCAAGGCATCGAAGGCATCGAGGTAGAGCGTGCCGCCGCGGGCCAGCTCGAACGCGCCGGGCCGCGAACGCTGTGCGCCCGATACATCGCGAGCCGGGTCGAACAGGCCGGACTCGCACTCTTCCGGCGGAAATTCCGAACAGTTGAAGCTGACGAACGGCCCGAGCTTGCGCGACGAGTGCGCGTGAATGAAACGCGCGGCCAGCTCTTTGCCCGTCCCCCCTTCCCCATGCAGCCAGACGGTTACGCCGGTACGCGCCACGCTGGCGAGCTGGGAAAAAAAACTCAGGAAGGCAGGCGATTTTCCCGCCAGCCGGTAGGCCTCCACGTCCAAGTCCACTCTGGGCGCGAGCCGGTGTATCGATTCCATGAGGAAACGTTCGCCCGATTCGTCGTGCAAGGGGTGCGCGCGGATACGGACATAGTCGGGGCGGTTGTCGAAATCGAAATGCCTGTGCAGGACCTCGCTGGCCTTGTCATGCTGGAAAACATCCTGGTGCGGGCACTGTTCGCCGTGCTGATGGCATGGCACGGCCGAGCGGTGCGAAATCTCGTGGCAGGTCTTGCCTATCAAGCCTTCGGGCGAAACGCCATACGCCTCGCAGTAGGCCTTGTTGGCGGCCACGATGCGGTAATGCCTGTCGATGAGGACGGTCGGACTGTCGCGCGTATCCAGCAATGTACCCAGCGTAATGACGATTTTTCTGTGCATGTTCCCTCTGCCATTGTCAGAACCCTTGTGGGGGCGCCGCAGCCTGCCCCCGGAAGACCGTCATTCAATCGACGCATTTATTTGCTAGCATGGCTGGATAGCCGCTTCCATGTATTCAGTTTTTTATGGAACCGGCCCTGTTTATATAATTGAACCGATCCCATGTCCAGGCTGCGTCTTCTGCCCCAGGTAGGAAAAGACTACCGTCCACTCACGCGGGGTTTCACCCTGCTCGAACTGCTGGTCGTGCTGGTGATTCTCGGCCTGCTCGCCGGCTACGTCGCCCCCAAGTATTTTTCGCAGGTCGGCAAGTCGGAGGTAAAAACCGCGCGGGCACAGATCGATGCGCTGGAAAAGGCGCTCGACCAGTATCGTATCGACACCGGCCGCTACCCCAATGCCGAGCAGGGGCTGGCCGCGCTGAACGCCAGACCGGTGGACGAGCCGCGCTGGAATGGGCCTTACCTCAAGAAGAGCGTGCCTAACGACCCCTGGGGCAAACCCTATCAGTACCGCAATCCCGGCGAGCGCGGCGAGATCGATGTGTTTTCCTTTGGCCGCGACGGCCAGCCGGGTGGCGACGGCGACGGTGCCGACATCGGCAACTGGCAGTAAGAGATCATGCGCTTTCGGGTCAAGGCGCTGCAGCCCGGGGCCGGTGTGACGGCGCTCTCGGTCGAGGCGCTGGACGCCAGCGAGGCTGCCGCGCGCGTGCGGCAGCAGGGTGCCCAGGTGCTTCAGGTGGTGGCGGAACGCCAGGGCTGGCTTGCCAGCCGGCGCGCGCGCTTTCCGCTGTTGCTGTTTACCCAGGAGCTCATCGCGTTGCTGGACGCGGGCCTCACGCTCACCGAGGCGCTGGAAACGCTGGCCGAGAAGGAAAGCCGCGCCGAATCGCGCCAGCTGATCGAACGCCTGCTGGCGAGCATGCGCGAGGGCAAGCCGTTCTCCGCCGCGCTGGCTGCGCAGGACGAGTCCTTCCCGGCGCTGTATGCCGCCACGGTGCGCGCCGCGGAAAGCACGGGCGACCTCTCCCCGGCGCTGACGCGCTTCGTGGCGTATCAGAACCAGATCGACGCGGTGAAGAAGAAAGTGCTCTCAGCCTCGATCTACCCCCTGCTGCTGATCGGCGTGGGCACGCTGGTGATCGCCTTTCTGCTGGGCTATGTGGTGCCGCGCTTCGCCTCGGTCTATGCCGATGCGGGCCGCGACCTGCCCTGGATGTCCCGCATGTTGCTGCAATGGGGCGAAGCGATGGCCGCTCACGGCGGCTGGATCATGCTCGGCGCGCTGACCGCTGCCGCAGCGCTGGTCACGGCCCTGGCCCAGCCCGCCACCCGCGCTGCCCTGACCCGTTTTGCCTGGCGCACTCCGGCCATGGGCGAACATCTGCGCACCTTTGAGCTTGCCCGCTTTTACCGCAGCCTCGGCATGTTGCTGGTCGGCGGCATTCCGGTCGTACCGGCGCTGGACATGGTGTCGGGGCTGCTGTCTGCGCATCTGCGCGGCGGCGCGGCAACGGCGATGGAAGCCCTGCGGCGCGGCGAACCGATCTCCGCCGCTTTTGCCCGGGGCGGCCTGACCACCCCGGTCGCTGCGCGGCTGCTGCGCGTGGGCGAAAAAAGCGGTCGCATGGGCGAGATGATGGAGCGCATCGCCATTTTTCATGACGAAGAAATGGCGCGCTGGGTCGACTGGTTTACCCGGCTGTTCGAACCCCTGCTCATGGTCTTCATCGGTTTGACCATCGGCCTGGTGGTCGTGCTGCTTTATCTGCCGATTTTCGAGCTGGCAGGATCGATCCAGTGAACGCGCCGCTGCCTGTGCTTTCTGCTGACACGCTGGCGGCGCTGCGCCGCGAAACGCAGGCTGCCGGCGCGCAGTTGCTGCCGCGCATTCAGGAACAGTTTGGCCTGGATGCCGAGGGCGCGTTGCAGACGCTGGCGGCCCATGCCCGCGTGCCGGCTTTCGACATGGCCCGGCTCAACGCGCTGCACGCTGATTTTTCGCGCCTGGACTTTGGTGAAGCGGCGCGACGGCATTGTCTGGTCGCTCGCGACGAGGACGACCGGCTCTGGCTGCTGTTGTCCGACCCCTGGGACGCGGCCAGCCGCGCCTACGCCGCGCATGTGCTCGGCGTGCCTTTCGGCATTGCCCTGGCGCACCCGGCCGACCTTGCCGCCCTGCTCGCCCGCCATGAAGAGGGCTTGCGGGCGCTGGAGGGCGTAAGCGACGGCGGGATGCAGCGCATGGCGGACTCCGGCGCGGAGATGCTGTCCTTCGCCAGCATCGCCGAGGACGCCAGCCCGGTGGTGCGGCTGGTGCGCTCGACTCTCTACGACGCGCTCAAGGCGGGAGCGTCGGACATCCATCTCGAAACCGGCCCGCGCGGCCTCTCGGTCAGATACCGCATCGACGGCGTGCTCACCCACGTGGCGCAGGTTGCCGGCAGCGAAACCGCCGAACAGGCCATCTCGCGGATCAAGGTCATGTCCGAACTCGACATCGCCGAACGCCGCGTGCCACAGGATGGCCGTTTCAAGGTGGCGATTCAGGGCCGCGAGGTCGACGTGCGCGTGTCGATCATGCCGAGCGTGTTTGGCGAGGATGCCGTACTGCGCATCCTCGACCGGCAGGCGCTGACGGAAGAACTTTCGGGCCTCACGCTGGAGGGGCTGGGCTACAGCGGCCTGCCGCTCGCGCGCATCCGCAAGCTCGCCGCCGAACCCTACGGCATGCTGCTCGTCACCGGCCCCACCGGCTCGGGCAAAACCACCACGCTGTACGCCGCAATTTCCGAGATCAACACCGGCCGCGACAAGATCGTCACCATCGAAGACCCGGTCGAATACCAGCTGAACGGCGTGCTGCAAATCCCGGTCAACGAGAAAAAAGGCCTCAGCTTCGCGCGCGGCCTGCGCTCCATCCTGCGCCACGATCCGGACAAAATCATGGTCGGCGAAATCCGCGACGCCGACACCGCGCAGATCGCGGTGCAGTCCGCGCTCACCGGCCACCTCGTGTTCACCACCGTACACGCCAACAACGTGTTCGACGTGATCGGCCGCTTCATCCACATGGGTGTCGACCCCTACAGTTTCGTCTCCGCCCTGAACGGCATCGTCGCCCAGCGCCTGGTGCGCGTGAACTGTCCGCACTGCTCCGCCCCGTCCATGCCCACCGACGAACTGCTCGAACTCTCGGGCCTTACCCGCGACAAAACCCGCGACTACGCTTTCCACCAGGGCAGCGGCTGCGGCCAGTGCCGGGGCAGCGGCTACAAGGGCCGGCGCGCAGTGGCAGAGATCCTGCTGCTCACCGACGAACTGCGCGAACTCATCGTCGCCCGCGCGCCCATCGGCCAGATCAAGGAAACCGCTGCGCGCGGCGGCACCAGGAGCCTGCGCGAGGCCGCGCTCGCGCTGGTGAAAGCAGGCGATACGACGCTGGAGGAAATCAACCGTGTCACGCTGGTTGGCTGAGCCCTTGCGCATTGCCCTGGCACCGGGCGAAATCGCCCTGGCGCGCGGCGCGCGGCGGCAAGTCCACCCCGCCGGCGACACGGCCGCCGGCCTGCTGCCGGCGCTCGACG
>JAIWOL010000100.1 GCA_020216925.1 Thiobacillus sp.
GCGACATCTTCGGCGCGCCGCTGGCGATCGAGGGCCTGATGGCCTTCTTCCTCGAATCGACCTTCATCGGCCTGTTCTTCTTCGGCTGGGACCGGCTCAACAAATGGCAGCATCTGATGGTCACGGTGCTGATGGCAGTCGGTTCGAATCTCTCGGCGCTGTGGATCCTCATCGCCAACGGCTGGATGCAGAACCCGGTCGGCGCGGAGTTTTCCTTCGTGACCATGCGCATGGAGATGACCGATTTCTGGTCCATCGTCTTCAACCCGGTGGCGCAGGCCAAGTTCGTGCACACCGTATCCGCAGGGTACGTCACCGCCTCGCTCTTCGTGCTTGGCATTTCCAGCTGGTATCTCCTGAAGGGCCGCGATCTCGAATTCGCCCGCCGCTCCTTCCGCATCGCCGCCGGCTTCGGTTTTGCCTCGGCGCTGTCGGTGATCGTGCTGGGCGACGAATCGGGCTACACCGTGGGCGAATCGCAGCAGACCAAGATGGCGGCGATCGAGGCCATGTGGGAAACCGAGCCCGCGCCGGCCGGTTTCACCGTGTTCGCGCTGCCCAACGAGGCCGCAATGCGCAATGACTACGCGCTGCACATTCCCTACGTGCTGGGCTTGATCGGCACGCGCTCGCTCAGCAAGGAAATGCCGGGCATCAAGGAAATCAAGGAAAAGAACCGCGCGCGCATCGAATCGGGAATGAAGGCCGTGGCGGCGCTGGAAAGGCTGCGCAAGAACCGCGACGACTGGGAAGCACGCTCGGTATTCGACACCCACAAAGCCGATCTCGGCTTTGGCCTGCTGCTGAAAAAGTACACGGTCGATGTATCGCAGGCGACGCCGGAAATGATCCAGCAGGCGGTGGACGACACCATTCCGCGCGTCGCCCCGCTGTTCTGGAGCTTCCGCATCATGGTGGCACTGGGCTTTTTGTTCCTGGCGCTGTTCAGCCTGGCGCTGTTCTATTCGATCAAGGGTAATTTCATCGAGAAGAAATGGCTCCTGCGCTGGGCGCTGTGGTTCATCCCCATGCCCTGGATCGCCGCCGAACTCGGTTGGATCGTCGCCGAATACGGCCGCCAGCCGTGGACCATCTACGGCGTGCTGCCCACCCACCTGTCGGTGTCGACGCTCTCGGTGGAAAACATCTACGGCTCGCTCGCTGGCTTCATCCTCTTCTACACCACGCTGCTGTTCGTGGAAATGTTCCTGATGGTGAAGTACGCGCGGCTCGGCCCGGCGAGCCTCGGCACCGGCCGGTATTTGGGCGAACGCGATAAAACCGGCGGCGGCGCGCTGCCCGCAGGCGTCCCCGCGCAAAAACTCTAAGGAGCCGACATGGATTACGAAACCCTCAAACTCGTCTGGTGGCTGCTGGTCGGCGCATTGCTGGTGGGCTTTGCCATCATGGACGGACACGACATGGGCATGGGCATCCTCCTGCCCTTCGTCGGCCGCACCGATCTCGAACGCCGCGCCATCATCAACACCGTCGCACCGCACTGGGACGGCAACCAGGTCTGGTTCATCACCGCCGGCGGCGCGATTTTCGCCGCCTGGCCGCTGGTCTACGCCACCGCGTTCTCCGGCTTCTACTGGGCCATGATGGCGGTGCTGTGGGCGCTGTTCTTCCGCCCCGTCGGCTTCGACTACCGTTCCAAGATCCAGCACCCGGCATGGCGTTCGACCTGGGACTGGGGGCTTTTCATCGGCGGGGCCGTGCCGCCGCTGATTTTCGGCGTGGCCTTCGGCAATCTGCTCCAGGGCGTGCCCTTCCAGTTCAACGACTACCTCATGTCGACCTACACCGGCAGTTTCTGGGCGCTGCTCAATCCCTTTGCCCTGCTGGCTGGCGTGGTGGGCTTTTCGATGATTGCGCTGCAGGGCGCGAACTACCTGATGATGCGCACCGAAGGCGCGATCTACCGCCGCGTGCGCACCGCCAGCCTCGTCTTCGGCGTGCTCGCCATCGCCAGCTTTGCCGCGGCAGGCTACTGGGTAGCCACCAGCCTTCCAGGCTTCGTCATCACCAGCCCGGTCGACCCCAACGCCCTGCCCGACCCCCTCGACAAAGCCGTGGCGATCCAGGCCGGCGCATGGATGAACAACTACACGCTCTACCCCTGGGCCAAGTGGGTGCCCATCGCCGCCTTCGCCGGGCTGGCGTCGAGCCTGCTGTTTTCGCGCCTGAAGCAGGCCGGCGCGGCCTTCTGGTCGTCGTCGCTGGCGTGTGCCGGCATCATCGGCACGGCGGGCGTATCGATGTTCCCGTTCGTCATGCCGTCCTCGCTCGACCCGCGCTCCAGCCTCACCGCCTATGACGCCGTATCCTCGCATCTCACGCTCGGCATCATGCTCGGCGCAACGGTGATTTTCCTGCCGTTAATCGTCGTCTACACCTCGTGGGCCTACAAGGTGATGTGGGGCAAAGTCACCACGGACTACATCGCGGCCAACGACAAATCGGTGTACTGACATGCGCGGCCTGATCCCCGCCCTGATCCTGAGCTGCGCCGCGCCGCTCGCGCACGCGGCCACTCTCGCCGTGGCGATCGACGGCGCGAAACCCGGCGGCGGCCCGCTGGTCGTGCTGGTGTTCACCGGCCCCGAAGGCTTTCCAAAAGAGGCCCGGGCCAGCAGCCGGCACGTGCTGCCGTCCGGCCAGACGACGCTGACGCTCGACGGCGTGCATGCCGGCCCCGTCGCGGTGATGGCCTACCATGACGAAAACGCCAACGGCGAACTTGATCGCTTTCTCGGCATGATCCCGAAAGAAGGCTGGGGCCTGTCGAACAATCCCCCGGTCAGCGGCAAGCCTGCCTTCAAGGATGCCGCCATCGCGCTGCCCGAAACCGGCACGCGCGCCGTCATCAAACTCACATACTGAAAGGACGCGCCATGTGGTACTTCGCCTGGATTCTCGGTGTCACGCTTGCCATCCTGCTGGCCTCGATGGCCGCGATGATGTGCGACGCGAAAGAGTGCGCCATCGAGGACGCCAAACGCAGCACGCCCCCCGAGGCCTGATGGCCCGATTTTTCTTCTGTCTGGAGATTCAAACATGTCACTCCGTCTTGCCCTGCCCGCCCTGCTCCTCGCGCTGTGCGCCGCGCCGGTCCTTGCGACCGAAGCTGTGCCGCCCGGTCCGCGCGCCATCGTCAGCGAAAACTTCAGCCACGGCTCGTTTGCCGATACCGTCGGCGCGCTCAAAACCCAGCTCGCTGCCGACGGCTGGAATCTTGTGGCCGAAATCGACCTGGGCAGCCGCCTGGCAAAGCGCAACGTCAACCTGCCGGGCGGCCTCGTGATTCTGGAATTCACCAGCGGCGGCGCGACCATTCCACTGCTGAAGAACGAAGCCACTCGTTACGTCGCGGGTCTCATGCCGTGCAGCGTGTCGGTTTATGCCATGGACGATGGCCGCGTCGTCGTCTCGCGCATGAACGCCGGCGCCATGGCAGGCATGATGGAGCCCGGGATCGGCGAAGTCCTGAAGCAGTCCGCGGCGCGCATGGACAACAGCATTCACGCCGCACTGGCAAAACTCGCCGCGAACTGAACCTGGCCGCATGAACACACCGCACATTGCCATCGTCGGCGCAGGCTTCGCTGCACTCACTGCGGTCCGCACCCTGAGAAAGCGCGACGCGCAGGTGCGCATCACCCTGATCGCTCCGCGTGCCGAGCTGGTGTATTACCCCAGTCTGATCTGGATGCCCGCGGGTCTGCGCCGGCGTCAGGACCTGCACATCGACCTGTCAGGCTTCCTGGCGCAACAGCGCGTCGAATTTCATGCCGCCCGGGTCACCGGCCTGGCCGACGGCGGGCGAACCGTGCTGACAGACAGCGGCACGCTCGCCAACGACGCGCTTCTGATTGCCAGCGGCGGAAGATTTCTCAAGGGCCTGCCCGGCATCGAGCACGCGCTGACAATCTGCGAGGGAACAACAGCCGCCGAATCCATCCGGGACCGGCTGGCCGCGCTGACGGGTGGCACGATCGCCGTGGGGTTTGCCACTAACCCCAAAGAGCAAGGCGCAATGCGCGGCGGACCAATGTTCGAACTGCTGTTCGGCATTGACACCCTCTTGCGCCAGCAGGGCCGGCGAGACCGTTTCAGGCTGGTGTTCTTCAACCCGGCGAAGGCGCCGGGCAAACGCCTGGGCGAAAAGGCGGTGACGGGTTTGCTCAACGAGATGAAGAAACGTGGCATCGACACCTGGCTGGGTCACAAGCTCACCGCGTTCGAAGCCGACAAGGTGAGAACGGAAGGCGGAGATTTCACCTCCGACCTCATCCTGTTCATGCCCGGCATGACCGGCCCGGACTGGGCTGAGGCATCCGCGCTTCCCCTGTCCACAGGCGGTTTCTTCCAGGCCGACGCCCACTGCCAGGTTTCCGGCGCGGACAAGGTCTTTGTTGCCGGCGACGCCGGCAGCTACCCCGGCCCCGACTGGTTGCCCAAACAGGCCCACATGGCCGACCTGCAAGCCAGGGTTGCCGCCGAAAACCTGCTCGGCGCGCTGGCCGGCCACCCCCCCGTTGCGCGCTTCAAGCTCGAACTGGTGTGCATCGTCGACACACTCGACCGGGGCATCCTGGTGTACCGCAGCGAAAAGCACGCGATCATCCTGCCGCCCTGCCGGCTCTTTCACTGGGCCAAAAGTTTCTTCGAATGGCTCTATCTGAGGCCCTACCGCAAGACTGCCGGCGCATGACCCCATCTCACGCAAAGTCCTACGCTCAGGGCATTACCCTTGCTGTCGCATTCACCCTGATGCTGCTCATCACGATCTACCCGCGCGCGCTCGCCACCGAATCCGGCGGCCCCATCAGCCACGGCATCCTCATGCTGATCATGTGGGGGCTGTCGGCAGGCTTCGTCTACGGCGTCGGTTTCATCCCGCGCAGCCGCCTGCTGCGCGTGGCGCTGGGGCCCTGGGTGGCCTGGGCCGGCTTTGCGCCCGGCCTTGCCAGCTATCTGCGATTCTTTCTGGAGTGAAGCGGATTGGCGTGCGAGTGCGGCAGCCCGTTAACCCGCCGGGAAAGTCTGCGTAAACAGTGCGCTGATCTTTTCCGGCGGCATCGGGCGCGCAACCACAAAACCCTGGATCTCGTCGCAGTCGCGCGCTTTCAGAAAAGCCATCTGCTCGGGCGTTTCCACCCCTTCGGCCACCACGCGCATGTTGAGCGTGTGCGCGAGGCGGATCACGGCGGTGGCGATTTCTGCGGCATCGCCCTCTAACAGCACGTCGTCGATAAGGCTTTTGTCGATCTTCAGCGCATCGATGGGCATGCGCTTCAACTGCCCGAGGTTGGAGTAGCCGGTGCCGAAATCGTCGATGTAGACGTGCAGGCCGCGCTGGCGCAAGGCATCGAGCATGGCGAAGGTGCGCTCTGGATTGTCCATCGCCGCGCTCTCGGTTATTTCCACTTCCAGATACGCCGTATCCATGCCGGTTTCCAGCACGATCGCATCGATGTCCTCGGCAAGGCGTTCATCACCAAACTGGCGCGGCGACAGATTCACCGCCACCGGCGGCGGATCGAGCCCCGCATCCCGCCACGCCACCCATTGTTCGCAGGCGGCGCGGATCGCCCAGCGGCCGATCGGCACGATGAGCCCGGTTTCTTCCGCCACGGGGATGAAGCGCCGCGGCCCGATCAGGCTGCCCGAACGGCTCATCCAGCGGATCAGGGCTTCAAGACCGACAACCCGGCCGCTGCCCAGGTCGACCTTGGGCTGGAACACCAGCGCCAGCTCCCTGCGGTCCAGCGCCTGGCGCAGGCCGTTTTCCAGCATGAGCTGCTGCTGCGCCCGCGTGTTCATCTCGCCGCTGTAATACTCGAAACCGCTGCGCCGCTGTTTGGCCTGATACATCGCCAGATCGGCCTGGCGAAGCAGGGTGTTGGCGTCGGCGGCATCGTCGGGATAGACGCTGATGCCGATGCTCGCCCCGATGGCGTAGCGACGCTGGTTGATCTTGAACGACTCGGACAAAGCCCGGATGAGCTTGTTCGCCACGCGGCTGGCCGCGCGCGAGGTGGCAGGATGCGTCAGCACCACGGCGAATTCGTCGCCTCCGAGCCGGGCCACGAAATCATCGGCGCGCAACTGCTCGTCGAGCCGGCCGGCGACGATGCGCAGGACCTGGTCGCCGACTTCGTGCCCCTGAGTGTCGTTGATTTGCTTGAAGCGGTCCAGATCGATGAAAAGCAGCGAAACCTGCATCTGTTCGCGTTGCGCGCGCGCCAGCGTGTGCGAGAGAAAATCCTGGAAATACGAACGGTTGGGCAAACCGGTGAGCGGATCGTGGTTGGCCAGCATGTCGAGCCGCATTTCCGAGTAGCGCCGCTCGGTCAGCGCCGAGGCAACGAACAGCCCCCCCAAGGCCATCACGATCATGCTGATCTGCAGGGCGAACACATCCTGCGGACTCGTCGTGGGATTGATGCCGCCGTAGGACACCAGCGCCATGCCCAGCACGATGGACGCCGCCAGAAAAATCGCCAGGCTTGCGCCGGTAATGGAAAAACGCAGCGCCGCCCACAGCACGCCGGGCAACATCACAAACAGCACAATCTCTGCGGGCCGCATCGGCACCTCGTACTGCAGCAGCAGCCGCGTCAGCAGCAGCATGGCCAGCATCAGGGCCAGGCCTTCGATGCGCGCGCGCCGGGTGGCGGGCAACAAATCCCAGCGCGAGGCAGTCAGAAGCAGCGGCGCAACGAGATAGATGCCCAGGATGTCGCCGAGCCACCACACCCAGAATGCCCGGCCAATCTGCTCAAACGGCAGAATGCCGAAACCATACAGCGCCGCCGTGCCCACCACGGCACTGACCGCTGCGCCCAGCGGCGCCAGCACCAGGGCGAATTTGGCCACGCTGTCCACGTAATCCAGCGCCGCGCTGAAAGGCGAGAGATGGCGGACCAGATAGGCCATCAACGCCGCGCCGAGCGCGGCCCCACAGCCAATGACCAGCGCCAGCCCCGGCGGCAGGATCAGGCTGTTGGCGGCGAACGACCCCAGCAGCACGCCCAGCACGCCCGCCGCGCCAAAGCGCAGGCTGGCGAACGCGGCAATGCCGGCCGCCAGCCAGACGGCAGCGGCCACGCCCGCCACGTAAGTGGAAAACTTGAGGCTGAGAAACGCAGCCAGCCAGTAGGCCAGCGCGGTCAGACCGGCGATGAAGACGAACCGTCCCGGGCCGGCCATGCGATAACGAACGCGGCAGACTTACTGCACGGGGTCGAGTTCGGCGCGCACGGATTCGAGCGCATCCTTGAGCGTTTCCTCCGACAGGCCGTTCAACTGTTCGGCAAGCATTTCTGCCGCGTCGAGCGTGTCGGCCTCATCCGGAAGGGTATCGGTATCGAGATTGGCGACGAACACTGCCGCCGCTCCCGTCACCTGCAGGAGCTGGCGGCGTTCGTTCATCAGCATTTCGATTTCGTCACGCAGCAGCCGGATTTCGTCTTCTTTCATGGCGGTCAGGCTCATAGGGGTCTCCGTCTATCGTTTTCAGGTTCAGCCGAACAGGGTCAGCACGCCGGTATAACCATACAGGCGATTGTGCGAAATTTCACCGTTTGCGAAAAAGCCCACCAGGGGAAAATCGCCCAGCGTGCCGCGTATCAGCCCCAGTTCTCGATGTGGCGCGCCGAACATGTACTGGCCGCGCCCCAGGCACGACACGTAGATGCCGCCTCTTATCGGGCTGCCCAGCTGCGCGCGGATCGCCTCCAGCATGCGAACCAGATCCGCCTCGGCGCTTTCCTGGTCGCGCTTGCAGAACAGCAATTCATCGCCCGGCTGCACGTATTCGCCGATGGCGACCAGGTTGTTTTCCGGGTCGACGCCGAGAATGTTGCGCACCAGGTAATCGCCCGTGTCCGAGCCCCGCACCGGCAGGCCGGCAAAGATGAATCCCGCCGCGCGTCGCAGGTCGCGCGCCAGCACCTCGCCGATTTCCGCCTTCATCACGACCAGTGCAGGCCGGTGATCGAGCGAGCCGATGATGTTCTTCCTGGCCTCGGTGATGACATGGCGCGGCCCCAGCGGCGAAATCCCCTGCGACAGCCGCGTGGCCAGCTTCACCCGCTCCGAAAACAGCACGCCCGAGAGGCCGCCTTTCACCACTTCATCGCTGATCTGCGCCATCTCCCCGCGCGCGCTGGACAGGCCGCCCACCACGAAGCCGCTGGCCACCTGCTCCGACAGGGCATCGATCAGCGCCTGGATTTGCGGATTGGACGGATCGCCATGCACCAGCGCCAGATAGCCGTCGGCGGCCTGGATATCCTGCGGCGCGCGCGCCAGCGGCAGCATGCGAAACTCTTCGGCCGGAAATTCGCCCAGCATCACGGCCATCGCCGGCTCTTCCAGATACTCCGTCCCGGTGGCGCACACGCCCACCCCCACGCTGCCGGTCCAGTGCGGCACCCCGGTTGCGACCCGGAAGAAGGCGAGAATCGCGTCCAGTTCGCCAGCCAACTCGTCGGACACATACAGGAAGCCCAGGGTGGCGGCAGCGGGGATTGCCCCCAGCTGATTCATGCAGACGCGCGCGGCTTCGGTCCAGTCGGCGTGGGCGGCGTGAGCGTAGCGAAAAGGTGCGGACATACTCCAGGTTCGATCAATTCAGTAGCCGGTACGGCCGGAGTGGGGCAAATCCCCTTCGCCGAAGAAGTTCCACAGCAGGTGGGCGACGATCTCGGGGGCGATCACGGTATGGTGATTGTGGCTGTCTTGTAACGCGATGCGCAATTTTTTTCTCAATTCGGGATCGCCCGTCAGGTCGAAAATAATATCCACCTTGGCCCCCATCGACACCACCTCCATGGCATCTTCAAACACCGGCACCTGACTATGCCGAAACCCCATCGCCACCGGCGATTCCAGATTGCGGTGCGCCACCGCGACGATTTGTACGTTGACGTGCTCCTCCTGAATTTTTTCCAGGAAATGTTCAGCGAATTTTTCGCCCACTTCACCCAGGCCCAGCAGGGCCACCCTGACTGTATGGTTCATGTGCATGACTCCTCGTATTGATTATTGAATGCCCCGGCACAGGGAACCCCACTCCTTGCCGGGATGCCTCCCATTATCGAGGCAAACGCCGCATTACTTGAGCGACAAGTCGGACAGACCTCGCGCATAATAGAAAAATGGCCCGCTCCGATCCGCTCTACCCGTCTGTTACGCCCTACGCCAGCGGCCAACTTGCCGTCGACGCGGTGCACCGCGTCTACTGGGAAACATCGGGCAATCCTGACGGCATCCCGGTGCTGTTCGTGCACGGCGGGCCGGGTTCCGGCACCTCGCCCGCGCAGCGGCGCTTTTTTGATCCGGCGCGTTACCGCATCGTGCTGTTCGACCAGCGGGGTGCGGGGCAATCGGTGCCGCACGGCGAACTCACCGACAACACCACGCCCCATCTCATAGCCGACATGGAAGCGCTGCGCCGCGAACTCGGCATCGAGCAATGGTTGGTGTTCGGCGGTTCCTGGGGCTCCACGCTCGCGCTCGCCTATGCCGAGGCGCATCCGCTGCGCTGTCTCGGACTGGTGCTGCGTGGCATTTTTCTCTGCCGCAAGAGTGAAATCGACTGGTTTCTCTACGGCATCCGCGCATTCTTTCCCGAAGCCCAGCGCAGGCTTGCCGATTTCATCCCCGCCAACGAGCGGCACGACCTGCTCAGCGCCTACCACCGCCGGCTCGTCGATCCCGACCCGCGCATCCATCAGCCTGCGGCATACGAATGGGCCACCTTCGAAGCCTCGTGTTCCACGCTGCTGCCCAACCCCGCGCTCATCAGCGCCTTCGGCAGCGACAAAACCGCGCTGTCGCTCGCCCGAATCGAAGCGCACTACTTCGTCCACAACATCTTCCTGCCCGACAACAGCCTGCTGCACAACGTCGACGCCATCCGCCATATACCCGCCGTGATCGTGCAGGGGCGCTACGATGCCGTCTGCCCCATCGTCTCCGCCGACGAACTCGCGCGTGCCTGGCCCGAAGCGCGCTACGTCATCGTGCCGGATGCCGGACATTCGGCGTTCGAACCCGGCATCGCGCACGAACTGGTTGCAGCCTGCGACCGCTTTGCCGCCGCCGGCAGCTTTGCGCCCTGACCGCCTTTCCGCCTCGCTCCGTCCGCCAACGCTTGAATTTTTCGCATCCCGCCTTCGTGCCGTATCGGCCCCTGATTGCCGCGCTCAACCTGGCCGGCGGCCTGCCCTCGCTGTCTGCGCTGAACGCGCTGGCAACTTCGCTGCATCGTGTTCAGGCGCGCGGACGGCCGCTCCGTTTTGTTGCCTCCAATGGCAAATTCGCCGCGCGCGACTACGAAACCCACATCCTCGACAGCGGCGAAATCCCCACCCGGCCAGAAACCTGGCACGACGCCCTGAACGCCCTGGTATGGCTGCGCTATCCGCGTTTCAAGGCTGCGCTCAACGCCGCCCATGTCAGCGCCATGCGCGATGAAACCGGCCCGCTGCGCAGCCGTCGGCGCGACGCCCTCACCGTACTCGACGAATCCGGGGTATGGGTTCTGGGCAGCGATCGCCACCTGTACGAACTGATCGAAGCGCACGCCTGGCAAGCGGTTTTCCGGGAACGGCGCCAGGCGGTGCAAACCGGGCTGCGTTTTGTGGTGGTGGGCCACGCCCTGCTGGAAAAGGCGCTTGCGCCCTACCCCGCCATGACCGGCAAATGCCTGTGGCTGGGGAACGCGCAAGCGCAAGAAGCCGCAGCCTGCGACGCCTTGCACGCCCTAGACTCGCCGCGCCGGCTCGCGCCGCTGCCCGTGCAGGGCATTCCCGGCTGGGATGCAGCCAACGCCCATGCCGGCTATTACGACAACACCGATATTTTCCGTCTCGCCCGCATCACGACCGCCGACACAGCAGCCTGACGCGCGGATCGTCATCCGGCAACGCCTGCCAGTCGGACCCCCTCAACTTGGAGGCGCGGTGCTCGATCAGCGCATCCTGGTCGGAAAACACCGCCCGCGACACCGTGCCCACGCGCCGCGTGCGGCAATCCAGCACGCGGCGCTCCAGCACCTCGCGCATCGGCCGCAGGCTCGCCGGATCGGTCTGCCCCGCGTGCAGCACCAGCCGTTCATGAAAATGCAACATGCCGCCGCGCGATTCCACCCGCGAAGGGTCGATCAGGCGCATACCCTCGGGCGATTCGTCCAGCACCTGCCACCCTGCCACGCCGGCCAGGGGCCAGCCCAGCAGCAGTGCAGCCGCCAGCCGGATCATTCCGCCGCGGAGGGCAACTCGCCCCCGGCCACCCAGGCCTGCGCCTGCGCCAGATCGTCGAACAGGCGGATATCCGCCGACATGAACAGGCGGTTGATCCACATGCTCCACGCCACCCACTGATCGCCGGTGAGCACGGCAATGCGCCCGAAATCGTGCTTGTGCTCGCGCGAAAACCTCAGTTCCTTCCAGGCCACATCCAGGCTGTAAGACAACATGTCGCGCAGGTCGAACAGCACATTCACCTCGCCCTGGAACTGAATGCCATACCCCACCGCCTGCTCGAACTCGCGGTAATCCTCAAGCGTGAACTGCCCCATCACCGACACGGTGACGCAGTTACCCTGGATATCGAGACTGATCATGGCTGCACTCCTGCAAGGATGATGATTGAACCCTGAAACCGCAGCCAGACGCCTCCGACAGTGCAACCGGCCGCGCGACCGCCGCACACAATGACACGCAAGACCCGGGCCTGCAAAGACGCGACAGAAGCAGTCGCGCCACCGCACACGCAGCGAACCCGCCCCGCAGGCAAATACAGTCGAAGGCCGGAAATCCCGCGTTCATGCGGCACTGGATAACACTCAAAAGCAGCTGACTGCGGTTTTCAATTTTAACTATAGCGAATCGGCCCGCACCGGACTGGACGCGCGCACCGCCAGCATCCCGGCTACCGCCACCGCCGCCATGCCCGCCCACGCCAGCATGGGCAGATGCTCCCCGAACAGCACCACGCCGTAGATCGCCGAAAACCCCACCGTGGAATACGCCAGCGCCCCCACCGTAAGCGTGCGGCCGCGATGATAGGCACGCGTCAGCGCCAGCTGCGCCAGCGTCGCCGTCACCCCGATGCCGACCAGCCACGGCCAGTCTGCCGCCTGGGGCCGGTGAAACCCCGCCGCCGCCATCCACGCCGCCCCGCCCAGCGTGGACAGCAGCGTGAAATAGAACACCACCCGCCATTCCGGCTCGCCCAGCCGGCCCAGCGACTTCACGTTCACATACGCCACCGCCGCCAGCATGCCCGACACCAGCCCCGCCAGCGCCGGCACCCAGGCCCGCCCATCCACCTGCGGCTGCAGCAACAGCACGATGCCCACAAAGCCCAGCAGCACCGCCGCCACCAGCCCGCGCCCGTGCCGCTCCTTCAGCCACCACGCCGACAACCCCGCGAGAAACAGCGGCGCCGTGTAGTTGAGCGTGACCGCCGTGGCCAGCGGCAGCTGCGCGATGGCGTAGAAGAACAGCACCAGCGCCGAAAACCCCGACAGCCCGCGCCACACATGCGCCCGCGCGTGCGGCGTCGCCAACGGCGCCAGCAGCCGGCGATGCGACGCCGCGATCACGATCCAGATCGCCACCAGGCCGAAAACGGAACGGTAGAACACCAGCTCGGCGCTGGAAAACTGTGCCGACAAATGCTTGACCAGCACGCCCATCAGCGCGAACAGGGCCGCCGCCACCAGCATCCAGCTTGATTTCATGCGCAATGCGTACAGTTTGGCCAGGTGAGCCGGACCAGGGTGCGCAAAGATTCGGATGCTTCGTTCATGGTATTGCCCGGCTGACAGTATTACACTATGTTAACGTAATACGATGTCTTTAATGAATAGCATTGGAGTTTTGTATGACAATCATTACCGTATCCCCCAAATTTCAGGTCGTCATTCCACGCGACCTTCGGCGCACGCTCAACATCCAGCCCGGCCAGAAACTCCGCGCACGCATCCAGGGCGACCACATCGAGCTGATTCCCGAGCAGCCCATCACCGCCGCGCGGGGTTTCCTGCAGGGCATCGACACCCGTGTCGAACGCGAGGCGGACCGCGCATGAATGTCGTCGATTCCTGCGGTTGGCTCGAATACTTTGCCGACGGCAGCAATGCCGGATTCTTTGCACCCGTGCTCGAAGACACCGAAACTCTGGTCGTACCCAGCCTGTCGGTTTTTGAAGTATGCAAGCGCGTCGCCCTGCAACGCGGCGAACACGCCGCACGGCAGGCAGCCGATTTCATGGCCCGGGGCGAGATCGTCGGCCTGGATGCCGACACCGCTTTGGCCGCCGCGCTCTACTCAGCCAAACACCAGTTGCCCATGGCAGACAGCATCATCCTCGTCACCGCGCGCAATCTTCAGGCCACCCTGTGGACACAGGATGCCGATCTCAAGGGACACAAGGGCGTGAAATACAAAGCCAGGCCCGACTGATCCCGGTTTATCGATCCAGCGGGCTCACCACCCCACGCCCGCCCTTGTTCAGCACATGGGTGTAGATCATCGTCGTCGCCACATCCTTGTGGCCCAGCAGTTCCTGCACCGTACGGATGTCGTAGCCTGCCTGCAACAAGTGCGTGGCAAAGGAATGGCGCAACACATGCGGCGACACCGGCTTGGGGATGGCAGCCATGCGCGCCGCTTCGCGCACCGTACGCTGCACGCTCGATTCATGCACATGATGCCGTCGCTCTACCCCAGAACGCGGATCGAGCGAACGCATCGACGACGGAAATACGAACTGCCATCCCCACGCCCGCGGCGCATTGGGATACTTCACCGCCAGCGCATCGGGCAACTGCACCTCGCCAAAGCCAGCCTCCAGATCGCGTTCGTGCAAGGCGCGCACCTTGTCCAGATGCGCCTTCAGGGGAAGAATCAGGTTTTCCGGCAACACCGTCACCCTGTCCTTGTTGCCCTTGGCCTCGCGCACGATGATCTCGCGCCGCTCGAACTCCACATCCTTCACGCGCAGACGCAGCCCTTCCAGCAGGCGCATACCCGTGCCATACAGCAAGGCCACAATCAGTCCCATTGTCCCCGAAGTTGCATCCAGCAAGCGCCGCGTCTCGGTGGGCGTGAGCACCACCGGCAAACGTCGTGATGCTTTCGCCGCAATCACCTCATCCAGCCAGGGCAACTCGATATTCAATATTTCGCGGTACAGGAACAGTAACGCCGACTTGGCCTGATTCTGCGTCGAAGCCGACACATTGCGCTCGCTAGCCAGATGCGACAGAAAATCCCGTACCGCCTCAGCACCCAGTTCCTGCGGATGCCGCTTGTCATGAAAATAGATGTAGCGTCGCACCCAGTCGATGTAAGCCTGCTCAGTACGCAGACTGTAATGACGCAAGCGAATTTCGGCTCGCATCCGGTCGAGCAGCTTGGGGGAATCCTGAGACACCACGCGAACTTTCATCCGCGAAATTTTAGGCTTGCCTATATCCGCAAGCAAGGCGTAGAGTTCAAACTAATCAAATAACTACAGTGCACTGTCCGGAGCCATGCCCGATTTAGGCGGCATGGCAACTCGGAAAGTGTGCTGTCTAAATTACGTTAG
>JAIWOL010000172.1 GCA_020216925.1 Thiobacillus sp.
CCCGCGCCCGCGGCAGGCTGCGTGGCGACGCGGGCCCGCGCCCGCTCGGCGCTGTTCGAGGCCGCCCGCGCCGGCAAAGACGGGCACGCCGACATCGAGGCCGAATACGCGTTCCGGTGCAGCACGCCGGCCCGGCTGCGCGAACTGCGCGTCGAACTTTTCACCGCCTTTCCGCGCCTCAAAAATCTACAGGTTGAAATCGCCGCCCCCGGCGGCCAGACCGCTGTCCGTCTCACGCCGCGTCAGCGCGTAGCGCGCTGGTGATGGCCGCGCCGCTGATCTTCGCGCGCGCACTGCGCTACGACTGGGACGCCACGCCCTGCCTCGATCTGCCTGCGTTCGAACTGGCGGCAGGCGAGCAGGTATTCCTGCACGGCCCTTCGGGTTCGGGCAAGAGCACCCTGCTCAACCTGCTCGCCGGCGTGCTCGTGCCGCAAGGCGGCGAACTGCGCGTGCTGGATGCCGACTTCCGCAAGCTGCGCGGCGCCGTCCGCGACCGTTTCCGCGCCGACCACATCGGCCTGATCTTCCAGCAGTTCAACCTCATTCCCTATCTGCCGGTGCGCGACAACGTGCTGCTGCCGTGCCGCTTTTCCAGGCGGCGCGCAACGCGCGCGGGCAGGCCGGAAGAAGCGGCGGCGCAACTGCTGGCGCAGCTCGATCTCGACCCCGCACTGTGGGCCCGTCCGGCCGCGGCGCTCTCGGTCGGCCAGCAGCAGCGCGTGGCCGCCGCCCGCGCGCTCATCGGCCGTCCCGAACTGGTGATCGCCGACGAGCCCACTTCCGCCCTCGATGCCGCCAGGCAGGCCGCCTTCCTCGACCTGCTGCGCCGGGAATGCGCCGCCAGCGGCGCGGCGCTGCTGTTCGTCAGCCACGATCCGCGGCTCGCGGCCCACTTCGACCGCGCGCTGGCAATGCACGCCCTCAACCGCATCCGCCCCGATCAGGGCAGGCAGGCCGCATGACGCCGCTTGTCCGCCTGGCCGCGCACAGCGCCTGGAACCGCCGCGCGAGCCTCGTGCTGGCGGTGGGAGCGATGGCCCTGTCGGTGATGTTGCTGCTGGCCGTCGAACGGCTGCGCGAAGAAGCCCGCAACGGCTTCGAACAATCGGTATCCGGCGCCGACCTCATCGTCGGCGCGCGCGGCAGCCCGCTGCAACTGCTGCTGTATTCGGTGTTCCGGCTGGGCGACGCGAGTCAGGACATGTCTTGGGCCAGCGTGGAAAAACTCTCCGGCCACCCTGCCGTGGCCTGGGTCATCCCGCTTTCGCTCGGCGATTCGCACCGGGGATACCCGGTTCTGGCGACGACGCAGGCCTACTTCGCCCATTTCCGCACCGGCGAGCAACGGCCGCTGGTTTTCCGGCAAGGCCGTCCGTTCCGGGTGGTTTTCGAAACCGTGCTCGGCGCGGAAGTGGCCGACGCTTTGCGCTACCGGCCGGGCGATCGCATCGCGCTCGCGCATGGTAGCGGCGAATCCGGCCTGGCCGAACACACCGACAAGCCTTTCACCGTAGTCGGCATCCTCGCCCGCACGGGCACGCCGGTCGATCGCACCGTCCACATCAGCCTCGCGGCCATGGAAGCGATCCATCTCGACTGGCAGGGCGGCGCGCCCGTACCGGGGTTCGCCATCCCCGCCGAGTGGGTGCAGAAATTCGATCTCCGGCCCAAAACCGTCACCGCCGCCATCGTCGGCCTGAAATCGCGCGCCGCCGTGTTCGGCGTGCAGCACTGGGTCAACCAGAACCGCGACGAGGCCTTGATGGCCGTGCTGCCGGGCGTGGCGCTGGCGCAGTTGTGGGAAATGCTGGCGCAGGTTGAACGCGTGCTGTTCGTGGTGTCGGCGCTGGTCGTCGCCGTCGGCCTGGCCGGGCTGGTGGCCGTCGTGCTGGCCTCGCTCGACCAACGCCGCCGCGAGCTGGCGATCCTGCGTGCGGTGGGCGCGCGACCGCGCGACATACTGGCGCTGTTGATGCTGGAAGGCGCGGGACTGGTGCTTGCCGGGGCACTATCCGGACTGGCCCTGCTCACCGCTCTGGTCATGCTGGCAGGCCCGCTGCTCGAAGCGCGCTACGGACTCGCGCTTGCCGCCACCCTGCCGGGCGAACGCGAGCTTTTTCTGCTGGGCGGGGCGATAATCGCAGGCTTTGCGGCCAGCCTGATCCCCGCCTGGCGCGCCTATCGCGCCTCACTCGCCGACGGGCTGACGCCAAAAATCTGAGGACGCCATCATGTTGCGCTTGATTCTGCTGTGCGCGCTCTGCTTCATCTTCCCCGCCCACGCCACCGACTACAAAGTGGGCGATCGCCTCAACGCGCCAGCCTCGGGCACGGGCAAGGCACGCGAGATCAGCTGGGACGATCTGCTTCCGCCCAACTGGAATCCGGCCAAGGCGCTCGAAGGCCTGAAGCTCGACCAGCTGTCCGACGAAGATCCGCGCGCGATGGAAGCGCTCGACACGCTCAGGCGCATGTGGAACAACGCACCGGCCAACCCGGCCATTGCCGGCAGGCCGATCCGCATCCCGGGTTTCATGGTGCCGCTGGAATACGGCAAGAAAGAGCTGAAGGAATTCTTGCTGGTGCCCTATTTCGGCGCCTGCATCCACGTGCCGCCGCCGCCCGCCAACCAGATCATCCACGTGCTTGCGGACAAGCCCGTGAAGATGAAAACCTACATGGACGCCGTGTGGATAGAAGGCGCGCTCGAACTGGCCCTGTCCAAAACCGAAATGGGCGACGCCGGCTACCGGATGCGCGCGGCGCGGGTCGAACCCTACGTCGAAAAAAAGAAAAAATGACTCCACACCACGACGCGCCCATTCCCGTCACCCTGCTCACCGGCTTTCTCGGCAGCGGCAAGACCACGGTGCTCAATCGCCTGGTGCGCGCGCTGCCGCGCACCGCCATCCTGATGAACGAGTTCGGCGAAGTGGCGCTCGACCACCAGCTGCTCGAAAAAATGGACGGCCCGCTGGCGCTGCTTTCCGGCGGCTGCGTGTGCTGCACCATTTCCGGCACGCTCTCGCCCACCCTCAAGAACCTGTGGATGGCGCGCCAGAAGGGCGAGCTGCCGGCGTTCGAGCGCGTCATCATCGAAACCACCGGCGTGGCCGACCCCGCGCCGGTGCTCGACAACCTGCTCAACGACCGCTGGGTGTGCGCGCGCTTCCGTCTCGACGGCGTCGTCACCACGGTCGACGCGCTGTTCGGCATGGGCCAGCTCGACGAACATTTCGAGGCGGTCAAACAGGTGTCTGTCGCCGACCGGCTGTTGCTCACCAAGACCGACCTTGCGCCGGCCGGCACGGTGGCCGCACTGACCGCGCGGCTGGCGGGCCTGAACCCGGCGGCCGAGATCGTCACCGCTGTCAACGGCGAGATCGACCCGGCCCGCATCCAGAACCTGGGGCTGTGGAACGCCGAGACGAAATCGGCCGACGTCGCCCGCTGGCTCAAGGCCAGCCGCTACCGGCCGGCGCGCGCCGGCCTGCCGGGCGCGCGACCGGGCGTTCCTGCGCACGACAGCCGCATCCGCGCGTTTTCCGTGGTGCTCGACCCCCCGCTCGACCCCTACGGCCTGCATGCCGCGTTGTCCATGCTCGCCAGCTTGCGTGCCGAAAACCTGCTGCGTTTCAAGGCCATCGTGAACCTCGCCGGCGAAACGCAGCCGGTCGTGCTGCACGGCGTGCAGCACGTGCTCTACCCCGAGGTGAAACTGCCCGCCTGGCCCGACGACGATCACCGCAGCCGTTTCGTCTTCATCACCCGCGACCTCGACCCCGCCTTTGTCGAAAAGCTGCTGGTGGATTTTGCCGCCGCGGCGAGCCGGATGGCCTCATGAACTTTGCGCAGCGAACATTGATCGGCCTGATTCGCGTCTATCAGCTCGCACTGTCGCCCTGGCTGGGCCGGCAATGCCGCTACCTGCCCACCTGTTCGGAGTACGGCAAGGAAGCCATCGAAAAGCACGGCGCGCTCAAGGGTGCCTGGCTGGCCGCCCGGCGCATCGGCCGCTGCCGGCCCGGCTGCGCCCACGGCTACGATCCCGTGCCGCCGGTCGATAAGCCTTAGAATCCACCCATGTCCGTCCGCCGCTTCCTCGCTGTCTGGCTCGCCGCCCTGACCCTGTTTCTGGGCCAGTCGGCGTCCTTCGCGCACGCGCTGACGCACCTGGGAGATCACGATCATGCACCGGACGCCACCTGCGAACTGTGCGTGGGTCAGGCGCCGCTGGGCACCGCCCTCCCGCCGGCGCCGCTGTCCGGCCAGCCGGCCGCTCCTTCCTTGCAGCCGCTGGTGGTGCAGCCCCCCGGTTCACCACAAGTCAGCGCGCCCTCGCCCAGCGCCCGCGCCCCCCCTGTCTTCTCCGCCTGAACCCGTCCCCGCGCCTCGCCGCGGCCATTCTCGTTCGTTCCACGGAGTCACATCATGTATCGTCCCGCTTTGCTGGCGACTGCGCTCGCGGCCGCCTTTCCGGCTTACGCCAATTCCGATCTCGACGCGCTGCGCGCCGAACTCAAAGACATGAAAGCCGCCTACGAGGCGCGCATCCAGGCGCTGGAAGCACGTCTGCAGCAAACCGAAGCCCGCTCCACCCCCGCCCAGACCGCAGCGGCGGCGGAACCGTCCGCGCAGCCCGCCACCGCCCGACGCGGGTTCAATCCCGACGTCTCGCTCATCCTGCAAGGCAAATACGCCCACCTCGACAATCGCGACGAACGCTT
Organism: Thiobacillus sp.; assembly: GCA_020216925.1. Lineage (GTDB taxonomy): Bacteria > Pseudomonadota > Gammaproteobacteria > Burkholderiales > Thiobacillaceae > Thiobacillus. Next base: position 4,731 of record JAIWOL010000172.1, read on the forward strand.
CGTCAGCGGATTTGCCGGTGCCGGCGAACACGGCCATGGCGGCAGCAAACGCGGCTTCTCGGTCGACGGCAGCGAGCTGGTGCTGTCCGCCAGCGTGGATCCGTACTTCCGGGGCTACCTCAACGCCGTGCTCGACGATGGCGAAGTCGAAGTCGAAGAAGCCTGGTTCCAGACGTCGAGCCTGGGGCGGGGCCTGTCGGTGAAGGGCGGACGCTACAAATCCGGCATCGGCTACCAGAACGAGCAGCATCCGCACGCCTGGGATTTCGCCACCAACAACCTCATGTACGAAGTGCTGTTCGGCGAAGGTTATGTGCAGGACGGTCTCCAGCTGAAATGGCTGGCGCCCACCGACACTTTCCTGGAGCTGGGCGCGGAACTGGGCAACGGCAACGCCTTCCCCGCCACCAACAACGGCAACAACGGCGCCAACAGCGTGGCGCTGTTCGGCCACGTCGGCGGCGACGTCGGCGCTTCGAACAGCTGGCGCGCCGGCCTGTCGTGGCTCTCCGCCCGCCCGAGAGGCCGCGCGTTCGAATCGCACGACATCAACGACGTCGAAGTCGCAGGCGACTTTTCCGGCAAGAGCCGCACCTGGCTCGCCGACTTCGTCTGGAAATGGGCCCCCAACGGCAACCCCACCCAGCAGAATTTCAAGTTCGCGGCAGAATATTTCCAGCGCAAGGAATCGGGCAATCTTGCATGCGACGACGCGGATCCGGGCAATCCCAGCCTGTGCACCGGCGGCCTCGCGGCGCCCTTCTCCGCCGACCAGACCGGCTTTTATACCCAGGCGGTCTACCAGTTCATGCCGCAATGGCGCGTCGGCTACCGCTACGACCGGCTGCTGCGCGGCGACGTCGCCTTCAACGGCAGCGACGCCGGCAACACCTTCGAGACGCTGGCCGACTACGATCCGCGCCGCCACAGCCTCATGGTCGATTACAGCCCATCCGAGTTCTCGCGCCTGCGCCTGCAATACTCGCGCGACAAGGCGCAGCAGGGCGTCGACGAAAACCAGTTCTACGTGCAGTACATCATGAGCCTGGGCAGCCATGGCGCGCACAAGTTCTGAGGACGCCATCATGAAACCTTTCCGCATCCTGATCCGCCTGGGCGCAGCGCTCGGCCTGGCGTGCGGCGGCAGCGCGCATGCCGCGCTCAACGTCTTTGCCTGCGAACCCGAGTGGGCGGCGCTCGCCAGCGCCATCGGCGGCGACAAGGCGAGCGTGTACACCGCCACCACCGCCTACCAGGACCCGCACCGCATCGAAGCGCGTCCCTCGCTGATAGCCCGCGCCCGCAGCGCCGATCTTCTGGTCTGCACCGGGGCCGAACTGGAAATCGGCTGGCTGCCCGTGATCCTCGCCGACGCCGGCAACCGCGCCATCCAGACAGGCCAGCCCGGCCAGTTCCTGGCGGCCGATTACGTCACGCTGCTGGAAAAACCCGCCGTGCTCGACCGCTCGGCAGGCGACGTCCACGCCGCCGGCAACCCGCACATCCAGACCGACCCGCGCAACTTCACCCGCATCGGCGCGGCGCTCGCAGCGCGCATGGCAGCGCTCGACCCGCCTGAGGCCGCGCATTACCGCGCGCGCTGGGCCGATTTTGCCAGTCGCTGGGACGCCGCCATCGCGCGCTGGGAAGGGCAGGCGGCGCCGCTCAAAGGCGTGCCGGTGGTGGTGCAGCACAACGCGTTTCCCTATCTGGAACGCTGGCTTGGACTGAAGCGTGTCGCCGTGCTCGAAGCCAAGCCCGGTGTCGCCCCCAGCCTCGGCCAACTCGCCGAAGTGAAAGCGCGTCTTGCCGCCACCCCGGCAAGAATGGTGCTGCGCGCCGCCTACCAGCCGCCGCGCCCCAGCGCATGGATCGCGGATCAGGCCGGGCTGGCGCAGGTCGTGCTGCCTTTTACCGTGGGCGGCGACGCGCAGAGCGGCGACCTGTTCGGTCTGTTCGATTCCACCGTGAGCAAGCTGCTCGCCGGGCTACGCTGAACGGAACCACTGCCGGCATGAACACGTCCACCCTCGACCCTTCGCTTCTGCTGGCACCGCTGCTGGCCGGCCTGTTGGTGCTGGCGACACATATCCCGCTGGGGCGACGGGTGTTGCAGCGCGGGATCGTGTTCCTTGACCTGGCGATTGCACAGTTTGCCGGGCTGGGCGTCATCCTGGCCCACACAGCCGGCTGGGAAATCGCCTGGCAGGTGCAGGCCACGGCCTTCGCTGCGGCCTTGGCGGGTGCGACGCTGCTTGCAGCCTGCGACCGGCGCTGGCCGGCGCGGCAGGAAGCACTGATCGGATCGGCCTTTGTCGTGGTCGCCAGCCTCGCCACGCTGCTGATGGCCAGCGACCCACACGGCGGCGAAGCCTTGCAGACCCTGCTCATCGGCCAGATCCTCTGGGTGACGGACAGCCAGCTTGCCGTGGCCGCCGCGATCACAGCCGTCATCGGCCTGGCGTGGCGGCCGCTGGTGGGGCGCGGCCGTCCCGGCAGTGCGGGTTTCTATGCGCTGTTTGCGCTGGCCATCACCGCGTCGGTGCAGCTCGTCGGCATCTATCTCGTGTTCGCCAGCCTGATCCTGCCTGCGCTTGCCAGCCTGGGACGCAAGCGTGGCTGGCTGCCCCTTGCGTTCCTGATAGGGGCCTGCGGCTACGCAGGCGGCCTGACCCTGTCCGCCCTCACCGACTGGCCCACCGGCCCCGCCATCGTCGTCACCCTGGCCGCTGCCGCGCTGGCGGCGACGCTGGCGCAGTTTGTCGCAGCGGCGCGAAAACGCTAGCGCACTGCCGGGACGGATTTCCTTCAAGTCCGACAGGCTGCTAGACTCGATATTCAATTTTCCCGCCATTTGACCGATTCATCACCCGTGGCACTCTCGTTTTTCAAAAAAGGCAAAGACAAGGCATCGGCCTGCGCGCCGGCAAGGCCTGTTGCGCCCGACCCCAACGACAACCCGCTGACCCAGACCGTGGTTGGCGTGGGCATCGGCCCGTCCTCGGGCATCGTCGTCGAAGAGTCCAGCGGCGCGCCGCAATCCCCGCTCGACGAGGCCGCCATCTTCTACGCCAGCGGCCAGGCCGATATGGCCGAACAGCAACTGAAACGCATTCTGGCCAAGGCCGACCGCCGCGCCTGGCACATGCTGTTCGATCTCTACGCCGTGCAGAACCGCGAAAAGGAATTCGAGCAGCTGGGACTCGACTATGCCCTGCGCTTCGAGACCTCGCCGCCGGCGTGGAAGCCGCAGGGTGAGGCCGCCGCCGCGCCCGTCCAGCCTGCCGGGGCCAGCTTCGACCTGCCAAGCCTGCTCGACCGCAAGGCGGCGCAGGCGCTCGCCCAAGGCATGGCGGATGTCGACAAAAAGGCGACGCTGCGCATCGATTTTTCGCGCATCGAAATGGTCGACGAAGCCGGGGCCGACGAATGCGCCAGGATTCTGGCCCAGGCCCGCAAGCTCAGGCGCAAGCTGCAGGTCAGCGGCGTCGACCGCCTGATCGCCCTGCTTCAGGATTTGAACCGCGCCACCCATAGCCGCACCGTCCACTGGCTGCTGCTGTTGGAGATCTACCAAACACTGGGACAGATGGAAGCCTTTGAAGATCTGGCGGTGGACTATGCCGTGCGCTTCGAGGTGTCGCCGCCGTCGTGGAGCGAAGTGCGCGCCGCCGAGGTGGTCCAGGCCCCGCCGCCCGAACCTGCCCTGGACGACGCCTTCAAGCTGGCCGGGGAAATCACTCCCGCCAACGACAGTTTGCTGCAACAGGTCTGCGGCTATGCCGCCAGCCATGCCAGCGTGCTGGTCGATCTGTCGCAGGTGACCCGGGTCGATTACGGCAGCGTCAGCCAGTTCATCAGCGTGCTCATGCAATGTCTGGGCACCGGCAAGAGCATCACGCTGCGCGGACACAACGCCCTCATCCACGAGCTCTTCCGCGTCATGGGCATCGACCAGCTTGCCCAGTTGATGCCCCGCCACCCCGTCTGACCCGGGTATCCGCAGCCTTCCCCGCCCGGGCGGCGCAGGCGCCGGCCCACACGCCGCAGCGTCCGGCCTTTATAATCGCGGCATGGAACAATACCGCGGCACCACCATCCTCTCCGTCCGCCGGGGCGATCACGTCGCGCTTGGCGGCGACGGCCAAGTCACCCTGGGCAACATCGTCATCAAGGCCACCGCGAAAAAGGTGCGCCGGCTGTATCAGGAACGCGTGCTGGCCGGTTTTGCCGGCGGCACCGCCGACGCCTTCACCCTGTTCGAGCGCTTCGAGGCCAAGCTGGAAAAACACCAGGGCCATTTGCTGAGAAGCGCCGTCGAGCTCGCCAAGGACTGGCGCACCGACCGCATGCTGCGCCGGCTCGAAGCCATGCTCGCGGTGGCCGACCGCTCGCACACCCTCATCCTCACCGGCAACGGCGACGTGCTCGAACCCGAGCTCGGTATTGCCGCCATCGGTTCCGGCGGCGCGTTTGCCCAGTCGGCGGCGATTGCGCTGTTACAGAACACCGACCTGCCGCCGCCTGAAATCGTGAAAAAAAGCCTCGCCATCGCCGGAAACATCTGCATTTATTCGAATCAGAATCACGTCGTCGAGGTTTTAGGGGGCGGCGGGCAGGATTCTGGGGGCGGGGAATGAGCCGCCCCTGCAAGCAGCCTTGCAACGACAACGCCTCCGGAACCCTGAATCCGCCGCTGAAATGACACCCAGAGAAATCGTCCACGAACTCGACAAGCACATCGTCGGCCAGGCCGCCGCCAAGCGCGCGGTTGCGATTGCACTGCGCAACCGCTGGCGCCGCCAGCAGGTAGCCGAACCGCTGCGCCACGAGATCACTCCCAAGAACATCCTGATGATCGGCCCCACCGGCGTCGGCAAGACCGAGATCGCGCGGCGTCTGGCGCGGCTCGCCAACGCGCCCTTCATCAAGATCGAGGCGACCAAGTTCACCGAGGTCGGTTATGTCGGTCGCGACGTGGACACCATCATCCGCGACCTGCTGGAGACCGCGATCAAGGACCTGCGCGCGCAGGCCACGCAAAAGGTGAAATTCCGCGCCGAGGAAGCCGCCGAGGACCGCATCCTCGATGCGCTCCTGCCGCCGCCGCGCAGCCTGGGCTTCAACGAGCCCGACGCGCCGCGCGAGGACGGCGCCGCGCGCCAGCGCTTCCGCAAGATGCTGCGCGAGGGCCAGCTCGACGACAAGGAAATCGACATCGAGCTGGCCGCCGTGAACCCCAGCATGGAAATCTTCACGCCGCCGGGCATGGAAGACCTGTCGCAGCAGTTGCAGGGCATGTTCGCCAACCTGGGACAGAACCGCCGCCAGACGCGCAAACTGAAGGTGAAGGACGCCTTCAAGCTCTTGACCGAAGAAGAGGCGGCGCGTCTGGTCGGCGACGAAGACATCAAACAGCAGGCTCTCGACGCCGTGGAGCAGAACGGCATCGTGTTCCTCGATGAAATCGACAAGATCGCCACCCGCAGCGACGCGCACGGCAGCGACGTGTCTCGTCAGGGCGTGCAGCGCGATCTGTTGCCGCTGATCGAGGGCACCACGGTCAGCACCAAGTACGGCATGGTGAAAACCGACCACATCCTGTTCATCGCCAGCGGCGCGTTCCATCTGGCCAAGCCGTCCGACCTTATCCCCGAACTGCAGGGCCGCTTACCGATCCGCGTCGAATTGCAGGCGCTCTCCGTGGAAGACTTCGAACGCATCCTCACCGCCACCGACGCCTGCCTCGTACGCCAGTACCAGGCCTTGCTCGCAACCGAGGGCGTAACGCTCCAGTTCACCCCGGACGGCATCCGCCGCATCGCCGAAATCGCCTTCGAGGTGAACGAGCGCACCGAAAACATCGGCGCGCGCCGCCTGCACACCGTAATGGAAAAACTGCTCGAAGACATTTCCTTCGACGCCGGCAACATCGGCGGCGCCCACACGGTCGACGCCGCAGCCGTGAGCAGCCGTCTCGACACCCTGGCCGCGCGCGAAGATCTGGCGCGCTATGTTCTCTGATCCCGATTCCCTGTCCATCATCCCTATCGCCTTCCTCCCATGAAACCCACTTCCACACCGCCCGGCGACACCCGCGGCAAGTTTCTTTCCTCCATCCTGTTCGGCAGCCGCTGGCTGCAAGTGCCGCTCTACCTCGGCCTGATCGCCGCCCAGGTCGTGTACGTCATCCACTTCATGGTCGAGCTTGAGCATCTCGTTGTCGGCACCTTCACCCTGTCCGAGGAAGCCATCATGCTCATCGTGCTGGGACTCATCGACGTGGTGATGATCTCCAACCTGCTCATCATGGTCATCGTCGGCGGCTACGAAACCTTCGTCTCGCGGCTGAACCTGCGTGGCCACCCCGACGAACCGGAATGGCTGTCGCACGTGAACGCCAACGTGCTCAAGGTCAAGCTCGCCACCGCCATCATCGGCATCTCGTCGATCCACCTGCTCAAAACCTTCATCAATGCGCCCAACCTCGACGAAAAGACCCTGCTCTGGCAGACCGTCATCCACATGGCCTTCATCCTGTCGGCCGTTTCCATTGCCTACATCGACAAACTGATGCCTCACCCGGCCAGACACTGAAGCCCAGACAACGGCCGGGACCGACATGACAACAAGCGGGGAGCGTCTCATGAAATACCAGCACACCAGGGAAGAAAGCGCGGAATATCTCAGACTCGCGCTACCGCTCATGTCCAGCCAGAATGCGGCATTTCACCCGGTGAGCTATGCCGTCTGGTATGAATACGTCGCCGGCATGAACAACGCGCTCAAGCTTGCCGCCGACTCGCTGCTTAGCCAGCGCGCCCCGCTTGGCGAAGACGACATCGCCACCCTGTTCGAGCGCTACGTTGCCGACGTCGACGACAAGCTCATGAGCAAGTTCATCACCGGCTTCCAGCAGGCGATGAGCGACATCTCGGAGTCGACCGCAGCCACCGCACAGGAAGCCCACACCTTTGACGGCCTGCTGCAGACGTTTGCCACCGAATACAGTCGCGCGCCCCAGTCCCTGGACCTGCATGCCCTGCGCGCCGGCGCCGCAGTCATGCAGACCTCGATGCGGGCCCTGCAAATCCAGCTCGATCAGAGCCAGAGCGAAATCCAGAACCTGCGCCTGGAAGTGGCCCGCGCCCGCGACGCCTCGCGCCTCGACGGCCTCACCGGGCTCACCAACCGCATCGGCTTCGAACACAAACTCGAAGCCTGCCTCAGCGGCGAACAGACCGCCGCAAACAGCCCCTGCCTGCTGATGTGCGACATCGACCACTTCAAACAGATCAACGACACCTACGGCCACCTCTTTGGCGATAAAGTCATCCGCGCCGTCGCCGGCATCATCAAGGAAAACGTCAAAGGCCGCGACACCGCCGCGCGGTTTGGCGGCGAGGAATTCATCATCCTCCTGCCCGACACCAGCCTGCAGGGCGCCCACGCCCTTGCCGAGCAAATCCGCCGCGCCATCGAACGCGGCCGCATCAAACGCGGCAACCAGAATGAAACCATCGCCCGCGTCACCGTCTCGATCGGCGTTGCCCGCCACCAGCCCGGAGAATCCCCCTCAGGATTCATTGATCGTGCCGACCAGGCGCTGTACGCCGCCAAGCAAGGCGGACGAAATCGGGTGAGCCTCGCGGCAGCAGCGTGAAAGCGGCTTGGCCGGAGGGGCCAGACGGCAAACCTCCTGCCGCGGCTCGCCGGGACAAGGACGCGAAGGCAGGCTGCTGCGGCAGGCGCAGGCGCACTTGACCTGCGGCCCGCCGGGGTGCGCCCGGCAGACACCGGCCGCATCGCCGTCTCCTGCAGCAAAGCCGCGTTTCAGCAATTGCGGGCGCGCCGGTACAATCGGTCGCCATGATCGTCTATCTCCACGGCTTCAATTCCTCTCCGGCCTCCGGCAAGGCCAGGCAGCTCGGTGACCATCTCGCAGCACTGGGACGGCTGGCCGACTATTACTGCCCGGCACTGCCCAACAGTCCGCGCGAGGCCATCGCCAGGGTCGAGGCGCATCTGGCGCGCGCCCGACCCGGCGGCGTGACGCTGGTGGGCAGTTCGCTGGGGGGGTTCTACGCAACCTTTCTTGCCGAAAAACACGGCTGGAAAGCGGTGCTGGTGAATCCAGCGGTGCATGCGCACAAGTTGTTGCGCAGTGCGCTGGGCCCCCAGACCAACTGGCATACGGGCGAGAAATGGGTACTGACCGAAGCGCACATTGCGGAACTCGCGGCGCTGGACCTGCCCCGGATCACGCGGCCCGAACGTTACCTGCTGCTGGCGCAGACCGGCGACGAGGTGCTCGACTATCGCGACGCGCTGGCCTATTACACCGGCGCGCGGCAGATCGTGGAAGATGGCGGCGACCATGGCTTCGCCGGCTTCGAGCGCCACTTCCAAACCATTCTGGATTTCTGAGTTTCATGCACGTCATCTTTGAAGAAGACGGCCACTTCAAGGCCGGTTCCATCCTGTCCGAGACGGAGGCCACTGTGCAGGTGGAAACTGTCTCGGGCAAACGCAGCAAGGTGAAGGCGGCGAACGTCCTGTTGCGCTTTGCCGCGCCCGCGCCTGGCGAAGTGATGACGGAAGCCGAGGCGCTGTCGGCGGAGCTCGACGCCGATTTTCTGTGGGAAGCGGCGGGCAGCGACGAGTTCGGCTTCGGGCAGCTGGCGCAGGAATACTACGGCCACGCGCCGCGCCCGGCAGAGTCGGTGGCGCTGTTGCTGAAGCTGCATGGTTCGCCCATCTACTTCCACAAAAAAGGCCGCGGCCGCTACCGGCCGGCGCCGGCGGAGACACTGGCCGCGGCCAAGGCCGGGCTGGAAAAGAAACGGCTCGCGGCCGAGAAACAGGCCAGACTCGCGGCCGAACTGTCCGCCTTCCGCTTGCCGCCGGAGTACCTGCCGCTGGTGCCGCGCATCCTGATTGCGCCAGACAAGAACACGCTGGAATACAAAGCGCTGGAAGATGCGGCGGCAAACACCGGACTGTCTCAATTACGGCTGCTGGATCGTTGCGGCGCGATTCCGTCGACGCTGGATTTTCACCGCATGAGCTTCACGCTGGAGTGGTTTCCGCGCGGCACCGGGTTTGCCCCGGTCACGGAACCGGTCGATCCGCCGGAATTGCCGAAAAGCAGCGTGCGTGCGTTTTCCATGGACGACGAGGCGACGACCGAGATCGACGACGCCCTCTCGGTGCAATGGCGCGACGACGGCGGCGTGCGCGTGGGCATTCACATTGCGGCACCGGCGCTGGGCATTGCGCCGGGCTCCGAACTCGACCGCGTGGCACGCGAGCGGCTGTCCACGGTGTATTTTCCCGGCGACAAGATCACCATGCTGCCGGACGCGCTGATCCACCACTACACGCTGGGCGAATCGCACGACTGCCCGGCGCTGTCACTGTACCTCGACGTAGCGTCCGACCTGCGCGTGCTCGGCACCGAAACGAAGCTGGAGAGGGTGCATATCGTCGACAACCTGCGCCACGAAACGCTGGAAACGCAGTTCAACGACGCCACCCTGAAAAACCCCGACTTCCCCGACTACCCCTGGCGCCGCGAACTGGAATGGCTGCGGGATTTTGCCGCCGTGCTGGAAGCGGGGCGTGGCAAGGCCGACACGGTCGACCGCGTGGACTACACCTTCAAGGTCGACGGCGAGCATATCCGCATCGAGCCGCGCAAGCGCGGCAGCCCCATCGACAAGGTGGTGTCCGAGCTGATGATCTTTGCCAACGCGCACTGGGGCGGCTGGCTGGCGGAAAACCGCGTGCCCGG
>JAIWOL010000173.1 GCA_020216925.1 Thiobacillus sp.
GCCCCCACCCCGATCACGTCGGAAAGTTGATTAACCCAGGGGGTCAATTCCAGATGTCGTCAGGGGGTTAAATCTGCGTGTCGCTTGACAGTCCTGTCGGTGTGCGATGACGGCCCGGGCATTCCACCGCAAGCGCGGGCGCGCATGTTCGACCGCTTCTGGCGGGGAGGTCGCAGCGGCGCGTCGGGTTCTGGTCTCGGACTCGCCATCGTGGCGGCGGCAGCACGCCAGCACAATGCGCGCATCCATGTGGAGGACGGGATCGATGGCCGGGGGCTGTGCGTGAAAATCAGCGTGCCGGGGCCGGATGGTTCTTATGTCCCCGCCTGAAACCATGCAGGCTGCGGTGTGCACGGCCTACGGCCCGCCCGAGACGCTTGTGCTTGTCCGGTTGCCGGTTCCCCGGCCACGCGACGGGCAGGTTCGCGTTCGCATCCATGCGGCGACGGTAAGCGCAGCCGACCGGCGCATTCGTTCGCTGGACATGCCGGCTGGCCTCAGATTGGCGGGAAGACTGGCGTTTGGCTGGCGTCGTCCACGGCAGCCAGTTCTCGGGGGGGATTTTTCGGGCGTGATCGATGCGGTCGGGGCGGGGGTGACGGGATTCCAGCCCGGCGACGAAGTGGCGGGCATGACGGGCGTGCGCATGGGGTGTCATGCCGGGTTCTGCTGCCTTCATCCCGAAGGACGGGTGCTGGCCAAGCCGGCGAACCTGTCTCATGAAACCGCTGTGGCTGCGCTTTTTGGCGGCACCGCTGCCGTGGATTTTCTGCGCCGTGCCGGTCTGCAAGAGGGGGAGCGCATCCTGATCGTGGGTGCCTCGGGCGCGGTAGGGTCGGCTGCGGTGCAATGGGCTTCGCGTCTTGGCGCACACGTCACCGCCGTGTGCAGTGGGCGCAATGCGGCGTGGGTTGCGCCCTTGGGAGCGGCGCGTGTGATCGATTACACGCGGCAGGATTGGCCCGGTCGGGGCGCGGTTTTTGATGTGGTTCTCGACGCCACCGGCACGCTCGACTGGCTGCGGGTGCGCCCCTGGTTGCAGCCGAAAGGACGGTTTCTGTCGCTCGCAGGCGGGCTGAAGGATATGCTGCGGGCCCCTTGGGTGGCCGCCACCAGCCGTCAGCGCATCGTTGCCGGCCCTGCGGGCGAACGCCTCTCGGATATGCAGTTACTGATGCGGGCCGCAGCGGACGGCAGCTTTGCGCCGCATATCGATGCGGTCTATCCGCTGGAACGTATCCGGGACGCGCATCGTCATGTCGACAGCGGGCGCAAGCGTGGCAGTGTGATCGTCACGCCCTGAGGCCGCTTATTCGCAACCACCGTCGCACTCGCGTTTGGGGCAGCCTTCAGGGCGCTGTCTTGAGGGCAGGGGGCAGCGGTTGATCGCGTCGGCCCCGCGCTGGAAATAGCAGGTGAGGGCGCTGGATGCGATGCCCAGTATCCAGAACACAAAGAAGCCGATGCTGTAGGCGGCGATGCGGTGCTCGATCAGGGCCTCGCCGCGATACAGGATCTCCAGCGGGTCGAACAGGCTGGTGAAGACGATGTCGGCAAGGCCGGCGACGATAAACGACGGCCACAGGATGGGGATCATGCGCTGCATCATGGCGGGCTGCTCCGGTGCGGGAGGGGCGGGGTCATTCTTCGGGGTCGTTCATTTTGCGCTTCATCCACGCCGAGAGGAAAACCCCCATGCCGATGATGAACACGATGGTGAACAGGCTCAGAATGCCGATCGGGTGTGTGAACAGCAGGCTCAGGACGACGTCCATGTCAGTCTCCCTGTGAAGGTTGCGGGGTGTGCGAGGCAGCCAGCGTGACGGCCGCGTCGAACGGGGTGTGCAGTACGCCGGCCAGACGCCAGTTGCCTTGTGGGCCGGCGATCTGGACGTGCCATTTGCCGGCGGCGAGCGGCGGCAGCACGGCGCGATAGCGGCCCGCTCCAGCGTGGTGCAGCGTCAGTGTCCGATCCATGCCGGGACGGGTAGGGTGGGCCAGGGTCAGCTGCAAGAGCTCTGGCCAGGCCGGCAAGCTGCCTGTCAGAGTCACAGCCAGCGTCCCGTCCGATTCATGCACGGTGGCGGCAAGGTTCATGGCGCGCGCGGCATCGTCGCGCGCAAGCGTCTGGTTAATCGCCAGTCCGGCCTTGTAGTAGTCGCCGACCACGAGACCATCGCTGTTCGTCGCCGCGATCCACACCGTGACGAGTCCGGCGACGACAGCGCTGGCCGGCAGGCTGGCGAGGAACCAGGGCCAGGGTTCGCGGTACCAGGGGGGGCGCCTGGCGGCAGTGAGTAGTGTGTTCATGCGGCATCCTTCCGAATCAGCGGTTGAAGAACCTGGTTTTGACTTCATCGACGATGCCCGGCGCGTCGATCGCGCGCACCGTGAACTGCACTTCGGTGGAACGGTCATCGAGTTCGACCGGGTCGGCGACGAGGCTCACCGGAATGTCGACAGTCTGAAGAGGGGCGGCGCTGATCGAGGCTTGCGAGAGGACGACGCGAAGCCCCGGTATGCCGCGGGCCTCGACGGTGTAGCGATGCGCGCGGCCATCCTTGTTGATGAGCTGCAGGCGGTAGACGTTTTCGATCAGGCCATCGTCGGTTTCCTTCGACAGCGCGACCCGGTCGCGCACCACGTCCACGCGCAGCGGCACGCGGGTGGCCAGGCTGACGATAAACGCGCTGCCGATGACGAGCATGAGCATGCCGTAGAGGATCGTGCGCGGGCGCAGAATGTGCCTGAAAATGCCGTCGTCGGCGTACTTGCCCTTGACCACGTTTTCGGTGGTGTAGCGGATGAGCCCGCGCGGATAACCCATCTTGTCCATGATCTGGTCGCAGCCGTCGATGCAGGCGGCGCAGCCGATGCACTCGTATTGCAGGCCGTTGCGGATGTCGATGCCGGTGGGGCAGACCTGCACGCACACGCCGCAGTCCACGCAGGCGCCGAGTCCGGCTGCCTTGTAGTCGACCTTCTTGCCGCGTGCGCCGCGCGGTTCGCCGCGTGAAGTGTCGTAGGTGACGGTGAGCGTGTCGGAATCGAACATCACGCTCTGGAAGCGCGCGTAAGGGCACATGTATTTGCACACCTGCTCGCGCATGAAACCGGCGTTGCCCCAGGTGGCAAAGGCGTAGAACAGAATCCAGAAGCTTTCCCACGGGCCGAGCGTCCAGGTGATCGCCTCGGCGGCCAGGGTCCGGATGGGCGTGAAATAGCCGACGAAGGTAAAGCCCGTCCACAGCGCGATGACGAACCACACCAGGTGCTTGGCACCGCGTTTTTTCAGCTTGCTGAGGCTCCAGGGCACCGCGTCGAGTTTTTTGCGCGCGATGTGGTCGCCTTCCAGCCACTGTTCCACCCACATGAAGACTTCGGTGTAGACCGTCTGCGGGCAGGCGTAGCCGCACCACAGGCGGCCGGCCACGGCGGTGAAGAGAAACAGCGCCAGCGCCGACAGGATGAGGAGCCCGGCGAGATAGACAAAATCCTGTGGCCAGAACACCCAGCCTGCGATGTAGAACTTGCGCGCGGCCAGATCGAACAGCACCGCCTGCCGCTCGTCCCATTTCAGCCAGGGCAGGCCAAAGTAGACCAGTTGAGTGAGCAGCACCATGGCCACCCGCCAGTTGGCGAACACGCCGTGCACCGCGCGCGGCTGGATCTTTTGCCGGATCGCGTAGAGCTGCTGTTCGATCGGTGCGCTATTGGACGCATCGGGTTTGTCGTCGGTCTGGGCCATGGTCGGTGTAGGGTCGGACTATGGGGACGGAGAAAGGGCTGTGCATTTGTGCAGCGCTGCGGCGGGAAGGGATTCCCGCCCTACGGCAAACCCGCCGACGCGCCTTGTCCCGCAGGTCGGCAATACCTTGCCGACGCGCTTCATCGCGTTCTGTACATTTGTGCAGCACTGCGGCGGGAAGGGATTCCCGCCCTACGGCAAACCCGCCGACGCGCCTTGTCCCGCAGGTCGACAATACCTTGCCGACGCGCTTCATCGCGTTCTCATTTCTGCTGCGACAGGCCGTAGATGTAGGCGGCGAGCAGATGCAGCTTGGCGTCGCGGTTGGACGTGGTGCCCAGCGTCTGCGCCGCGCCCGGCATCACCCCGTTGCGGCCCTTGGCGATGCTCTCGATGATCGAGGCTTCGCTGCCGCCGTAGAGCCACACCTTGTCGGTGAGATTGGGCGCGCCCATCGCGGCCATGCCGCTGCCGTCCGGCATGTGGCAGGCCGCGCAGTTTTCGGCAAACTTCTGCCGGCCGGCCGAGGCCAGTCGGGCGTCGTGTTTGCGGCCCGAAAGCGACAGCACATAGTTCGCCACTTCCTTCGTGCCTTGAGGGCCGAGGGCTTCGCCTAGGGCGGGCATCATGCCCGAGCGGCCGTCAGTGATCGTGGCCTTGAGGGTGTCGGGATCGCCGCCGTACAGCCAGTCGTGGTCGGTCAGGTTGGGAAACCCCCTGGCGCCGGTCGCGTCCGAGCCATGACACTGCGAGCAGTAGGTGAGATAAAGGTTGCGGCCGATGGCGTGGGCTTCCGGGTTGGCCGCCACCGTGGCAATGTCCTGCTTCATGAAACCGGCGTAGACCGGCTGGAACCTGGCCTCCGCCGTTTTCACTTCCTGCTGGTATTCCTGTAGCGAAGTCCAGCCCAGCAGACCGGCAAAGTTGCCCAGGCCCGGCCATAGGGCGAGGTAAGCCAGCGAGAAGATCAGCGTGGCATAGAACAGGCCCAGCCACCAGCGCGGCAGCGGGTTGTTCAGGTCCTGCAAGTCTTCGTCCCAGGTGTGTTCCATGAGCTCCGCCTTTTCGCCGGGGGCGAGCTTGCGGGTGGTCTGCGTCTTCAGGAATACCCAGGTGCCGATGATGCTGACCAGGGTGATGACGCTGATGTAGATCGGCCAGAAGCCGTGGGTGAAGTCGCTCATTGCTTGTCTCCTTGCGGGGCGTCATCGTCGAAAGGCAGGCGCTCCGCTTCTTCGAAGCGCTGTTTGTTGCCCCGGCTGTAAGCCCAGGCGACGATGCCGACAAAAACCACGATAAACACGAACGTCACGATGCCGTTGAGCGTTCCGCTATCCATGTCCGTCTCCTCAGTTCTTAGGCGCGTGGGTGCCCAGCACCTGCAGGTAGGCGACCATGGCGTCCAGTTCGGTCTTGCCTTCGAGGGCTGCGGGTGCGCCGGCGATCTGCTCTTCGGTATAACCGTGGCCGACCAGGTTGAGCACCCGCATCTTCTGCTGGATGGCATCGTCTTTGAGCGGCCGGTCGAGCCAGGGGTAGGCTGGCATGTTCGATTCGGGCACCACGTCGCGCGGATTCATCAGGTGCGCCGCGTGCCAGGCGTCGGAATAGCGTCCCCCCACGCGATGCAGATCCGGGCCGGTGCGCTTGGAGCCCCACAGAAAGGGCCGGTCGTAGACGTATTCGCCCGCGACCGAATAATGGCCGTAGCGTTCTGTTTCAGCGCGGAACGGGCGCACCATCTGGGAGTGGCAGCCGACGCAGCCTTCGCGGATGTAGAGATCGCGCCCGGCCAGTTGCAGCGGGGTGTAAGGCGTGAGACCGGCGACCGCCTGCGTGGTCGAGGTCTGGAAGAACAGCGGCACGATCTGCACCAGGCCGCCGATGCTGACGATCAGGATGGTCAGCACGATCAGCAGACCCAGGTTCTTTTCGATGCTTTCATGCGAAATCATGGTGTGTTCTCCTCAGGCGTGGACCGCTTGCGGGATCGGCGCATCGTTTACGACGCGGCCCATGCGGACCGTTTTCCAGACATTCCAGGCCATCAGCAGCATGCCGCTGAAGAACAGGGCGCCGCCCAGCAGGCGAATGCCGTAGAAGGGGTACATGGTGTTGAGCACCTGCGCGAAGCTGTAGGTGAGCGTGCCGTCGGCGTTTGCCGCGCGCCACATCAGGCCCTGCGCCACGCCGGCGATCCACATCGAGGCGATGTAGAGCACGACGCCGATGGTCGACCACCAGAAGTGCCATTCGATGAGTTGGGTGCTGTACATCGATTCGCGGCCGAACAGGCGCGGGATGAGGTAGTACATGGAACCGATGGTGATCATCGCCACCCAGCCCAGGGCGCCGGAGTGCACGTGGCCGATCGTCCATTCGGTGTAGTGCGACAGGGCATTCACCGTCTTGATCGACATCATCGGGCCCTCGAAGGTCGACATGCCGTAGAACGACAGCGCGGTGACCATGAACTTGAGGATGGGGTCGGTGCGCAGTTTGTGCCAGGCGCCCGACAGGGTCATGATGCCGTTCATCATGCCGCCCCAGCTTGGTGCCAGCAGCATCAGCGAAAACACCATGCCGAGGCTTTGCGCCCAGTCGGGCAGCGCGGTGTACTGCAGGTGATGCGGCCCCGCCCACATGTAGATGAAGTTGAGCGACCAGAAATGCACGACCGACAGCCGATACGAATAGATCGGGCGGCCGGCCTGCTTGGGAATGAAGTAGTACATCATGCCGAGGAAGGCGGTGGTGAGGAAGAAGCCCACCGCGTTATGGCCGTACCACCACTGCACCATCGCGTCCTGCACGCCGGCGTAGGCCGAATACGATTTGGTCAGCGTCACCGGCAGCTCCATGCTGTTGACGATATGCAGGATCGCGATGGTCAGGATGTAGGCGCCAAAAAACCAGTTGGACACATAGATATGCTTGGTCTTGCGCTTGGCGATGGTGCCGAAGAACACCAGCGCGTAGGCCACCCACACCAGCGCGATGAGGATGTCGATCGGCCATTCCAGCTCGGCGTATTCCTTGGTGCTGGTGTAGCCCATCGGCAGCGTAATGGCGGCCAGCACGATTACCGCCATCCAGCCCCAGAACGTGAAGGCCGCCAGACCCTCGGCCCACAGCCGCACCTGGCAGGTGCGCTGCACGATGTAGTACGAGACCGCGAACAGCCCCGAACCGCCGAAGGCGAAAATCACCGCATTGGTATGCAGCGGGCGCAGCCTGCCATAGGACAGCCATTCGATGCCGAAGGTAAGGTCAGGCCAGATCAGTTGCGCTGCGAGAATCACCCCCACCAGCATCCCGACGATCCCCCATACCACCGTCATGATGGCGAACTGGCGGACGACCTTGTAGTTGTACGTTGTCGCTTCCATACACGTCTCCCGTGATTGATGACTGGACGAATGCGAGTGCGGGTTTAACAGCCATTCGCATTTACAGATAAATATATCTTTATATAGTCGTCCGCGTCAAGATGTCGCAGCGGCCGGGCGACGGACAGCCGCGTGGCGCGTTGCGTTTGCGCACCACGTCTGACAGGGCGCGGCAGATCCTGCCCCCCGGTTGCCGGCGTGCGGCTTCATGCCGTGCATGGCTGCCCGGTCAATCGCCCTCTGTCGCGTGCCATGCAGGGGGCAAGTGCGGCACGCCGCTGCCCCTGCACGCCGTTCTTGCCTTACCCGCTTGTTCTGTCCCCGGCCAGGTCGGCAGCGAGACCCGCGTGGGTGATCTCGCCTGCGTGCACGAGCAGGCCTGCCGCCAGCCCGGCGTCGGCGTCGAGTGCGGCCAGACCCTGCGCGGCCAGCGCCTGCACATAGGGCAGGGTGGCGTGGGCGAGGGCTTCGGTGGCGCTGCGGGCAACGGCGCCGGGCATGTTGGTCACGCAGTAATGCACGACGCCTTCGGCCACAAAGAAGGGGTCGCTGTGCGTGGTCGGGCGCGAGGTTGCGGCGATGCCGCCCTGGTCGATGGCGACGTCGACCAGCACCGACCCGTGCGGCATGCGCCGCAATAGATCGAGCGGGATCAGACGCGGGGTGTGTCGGCCGGGCACCTGCGCCGCGCCGACGACGATGTCGGCATCGGTTAGCGCGTCCGCCAGCGCATCGGGGGACGCAAACCGTGTCGCCACCCGAGCGCCGAACAGGGCCTCAGCGCGCGCCAGCGCGTCGGCGCTGCGGTCGAACAGCGTCACCCGCGCGCCCATTCCGCTGGCTACGCGCGCCGCGCCGAGCCCGACCATGCCCGCGCCGATGACGACGACATGCGCCGGCGCCACACCGGGCAGACCACCGATGAGCTTGCCGTTGCCGCCGTGGGTCTTGTGCAGGCCCAATGCGCCTATCTGCGGCGCAAGACGGCCGGCGATATCGGACATGGGGGCGAGCAGCGGCAGACGGCCGCTGGCGTCGCGCACGGTTTCGTAGGCCAGCGCGGTGACGCCGCGTGCTGCCAGTTCCCGCGCAAGCGTCGGCGCGGCGGCCAGATGCAGGTAGCAGAACAGCTGCTGCCCGGCGTGCAGGCGGATGACTTCGTCGGGTTGCGGCTCTTTCACCTTCAGCACCAGCGGCGCAGCCCAGACAGCGGCAACATCGGCGATGTCCGCGCCTGCCGCACGGTAGGCGTCATCGCTGTACCCCACGGCCGCGCCGGCGCCGCTTTCCACCGAGACCGCATGGCCGGCCTCGACCAGGCTGCGCGCCCCGGCGGGCGTCAACGCCACGCGATATTCGTGATTCTTGGTTTCCCTCGGAATGCCGATGTGCATGTTCACGCTCCTGTGATGGTTTTGGACGAACCGGCAATCGCCTTCGCCGGCGTTTCCGCCGGTTCATGCAAGTTGTGTCTGTGCGGCAGGGCTATCTTGCCGGCGCAGGTTCGATGCGTTCGAAACGGTAATACGCCGGCGGCGCGCGTTCGAGACGGAGCTCGCGCGCGCCCGTCGATACCTGCATCCGGCCGACCAGTCTGTATGGCCCCATCATCGACGGCGCGGCACGAATCGCGTACAGCCCCGGCGCGAACATGCGCGAGGCTTCCAGCACCAGCCCGGACGCCTCGTCGCGCTGTCGCACGCCAGCGAAAGGCCGCGCCAGCGGCTCGCCGACGAACAGGCCCTGGCCCGGCATGGCCACGCTTTTCCAGTAGGCCTCGATGAGTGTTTCACCCTGCAGGTAGTGCGACATGACGCGCCCCGGCGAGGGAAACTTGGCGAGGAAATTGCACGGCTCCACCACCGCTCCGTAGCTGCCGGTTGCGCCGGCTTCCAGCCATTTCAGGACCGACATCTGACTGCCGCCGAACAGCACGCCGCCTGCCGAGGTGAGGTGGTCGGCCACCGCGCCGGGCAGAAAACGGTTGCTCTCCAGCGCCGCCACGTGGGTGGAACCGGTGAAATAGAACAGCACGTCCGGGCGGTTTTCCAGGGCATCGGCTTCGACGATTTCGACCGGCAGGACGGAGGCGAGCACCTTCTTCACCACGGGGAAATCCACCGCCCGCACATTGCGCGCCTTGTCCGAGGTGCTCAAAAGATACGCTGTGCCGGCCGGTGCGCTGCCGTCGGCGGCCACGCCCCGATCGACCAGCTTTTTGGCATCGGCCAGGCTGGCGGCGGCCAGGCTCATGGTCGGACGCAGGGCATGGCTGTGCCATGGCCGGCTCGCGTCGCTGTTGTAATACGGGCTGGCGCGTGTCGGCTTGCAGCCTTCGGCGCACCAGGCCGGGTCGAAGCCGAAGGCAAAGGCGCTGGTGATCGACATGCAGTCGACGCGGTAAGGCTGCGCCCAGGTGAGCGCATACGCCTGCACGTCCCTGGGTGTCTTGCGCTCGACCTGGCGCTTGAGATGGATGAATTCCTCGCGGCCAAGCGTGGCGCGCCCGGGCCTGAAGCGTACGCGGATCAGGTTGGCGTCGGGGATGCCGCGCTTGCTCTGGTAGTAGGCCGCGAGCGCCACGCTGTCCGGGTCGTCCTCGTTGACGATGACGCCGAGCTGTTGTGCTGTGAGCGCGGGTTGATCGAAGAAGACAAGCGTGGGCCGCTCCGGCGCGGCGACGGCGGCACTGGCCAGTAGCGCCAGGATGAACGCGAACTCGGCGCGCATCAGGCGACTGCCGCCACGCATTCGTGCACCAGCGCCGGGCCCCGGTAGATCAGCCCGGAATAGAGCTGTACCAGCGACGCACCGGCTGCGATTTTTTCCTGCGCGTCGGCACCAGACAGGATGCCGCCGACGCCGATGATCGGCATCTCGTTGCCGAGATGGTGCGCCAGCGCGCGGATCGCGCGGGTGGAGGCGGCACGCACCGGCGCCCCCGACAGACCACCGGTTTCGTCGGCGTGCGGCAGTCCCGCCACCGCCTCGCGCGCCAGCGTGGTGTTGGTGGCGATCACCGCGTCCATGCGATGCATCATCAAAAGCGCGGCAATCGCGGCGATCTGCGTATCGTCGAGATCGGGCGCGATTTTCAGCGCGATCGGCACGTATTTGCCGTGGCGCTGGGCGAGTTCGCCCTGTCTGAGCTTGATGGCGGAAAGTAGCGCGTCGAGCGCCTCGTCCTTTTGCAGCTCACGCAGGTTCTGCGTGTTGGGCGAGGAAATGTTCACCGTCACGTAACTGGCATGGGCGTACACCTTGTCCAGACAGGCAAGGTAATCGTCCGCTGCCTGCTCGTTGGGCGTGTCCTTGTTCTTGCCGATGTTGATGCCGAGCACGCCGGTGAAACCACTCGCCGCGACGTTCCGCACCAGGGTGTCGACGCCGAGATTGTTGAAGCCCATGCGGTTGATGATCGCCTGCGCGCGGGGCAGGCGGAACAGGCGCGGCTGCGGGTTGCCGGCCTGCGGACGCGGCGTGACCGTGCCGATTTCGACAAAGCCGAAACCCAGCGCCGCGAGCGCCCGGATGTGCGCCCCGTCCTTGTCGAGCCCGGCGGCAAGCCCCACCGCGTTGGGAAAATCCAGACCCATCACGCGCACCGGCCTGCCCGCGCTGCGCGGCGGCAATCCGAGCAGGCCAATCCGGTAGGCCAGGTCGAGGCCGGCGAGAGTCAGGCGGTGGGCGTCCTCGGGTTCGAGCGAAAACAGGGCAGGGCGGAGCAGCGGATAGAACATGGGTCAGGCAGGGGTGGAGGCGGCGGGCGCAGGCTTGGGCGATCCGTCGCTCAGGCCGGCGTGGGGATCATCGAACGTCGCCTGGTCAAGGGCGCGTTCGCTTTTGGCGATGATGCAGCTCACGGCGGCATCGCCGGTGACGTTGACCGTGGTGCGCATCATGTCGAGCAGACGGTCGACGCCGATGATGAGGGCGATACCCTCCACCGGCAGGCCAACCTGGCTCAGCACCATGGTAAGCGTGACCAGTCCCACGGCGGGAATCGCCGCCGTACCCACCGAGGCGAGCGTGGCGGTCAGCACCACCAGCAGGTAATCGGTAAGCGACAGATCGACCCCGTAAACATTGGCGATGAACACGGTGGCGACGCCTTGCATCATCGCCGTGCCGTCCATGTTGATGGTGGCCCCCAGCGGCACGCTGAACGAAGCCACGCTGTTGTGCACGCCGAGCTTCTTTTCCAGCGTGTGCAGAGTGACCGGTATGGTCGCCCCCGAGCTCGCCGTGGAAAACGCGAATGCCGCCGGGTCACGCATCTTTTTCAGGAAGGTAGCCGGATTCAGCCCGGCGAGGCTCTTCAGCAGAAACGGGTAGGTCACCAGCGCCTGTATCGCCAGTGCGGCCGTCAGGGTGAGGAAATACGCCGCCAGCGGCAGCAGCAGATCGAGACCCTGGCTGGCGAAGGTGCGTGCGATCAGCGCAAACACGCCGTAGGGCGCCAGCCGCATGATCCATTCGACCATGTGCATGATCACCGTGTTGAGATCGCCGAACAGGTTCAGCACATGCTGGCCGCGCTTGCCCGACATCGTCACCGCCACGCCGAACAGCAGCGCGAACACGATGATCTGTAGCATGTTGCCTTCGGCCATGGCGGCCACCGGGTTGGTCGGCACCAGATCGATCAGCACCTGGCTGAAGGCGGGCGCGTCTTTGCCGCTGAAGCGTGCCGGACTGTCGCCGGCGTCGAAATTCTGGCCGGGGCCCACGTTTACCGCCAGCCCCAGAGCGATGCTCACCGCAAGCGCCGTAGTGAGCAGGTACAGCGCCAGCGCCTTGGCGCCGATGCGCCCCAGCGCCCGCACATCGGACAAAGCCGTGACGCCGGCCACCAGCGACACGAACACCAGCGGCACCACCATCATCTTCAGGGCCGACACGAACAGCGTGCCGGCCACCTTCAGCAGGCCGTCCACCAGCATCGTCTGCACCCGGTCCGCCACGCCCACGAGGTTGAGCGACACGCCCAGTACCATGCCCGCGAGCATCGCAATCACGATCCGGCGGGTGAGAGGGTGGGCAGGGGCAGCCATGGCGCAACTATCGATACAAATTGAGTCGAGTGTAACAGGCAGCCGGCGGCGAACCTGCCGCCCGCCTGCCGCGGCGATGTTATCCTTTTGGCTGGCGCAGCGTTGCGCCAGTTTTTTCCGTTTGCTCCTGCTGACCTGTGTGAACCCCCATCGATGAACATTTTTCCCCTGACGCGCGTTTTTTTCTGCTTTTTACTCATCGCGTGTGCCCCCGCCGCGCGGGCGGCATTGCCGCCGCCTCCACAACTGGCCGCCAAATCCTGGGTGCTGATGGACGCCGCCAGCGGAGCCGTGCTGGTCAACCATCAAGGCAGCGTGCGCCTGCCGCCCGCCAGCCTCACCAAGCTCATGACCTCACACGTGGCGGCACTGGAACTCCAGCGCGGCCGGCTGAAGGAAAGCGACCTCGTCCACGTCAGCGAAAAAGCCTGGCGCATGGGCGGTTCCAAGATGTTCATCATGGTCGGCAACCAGGTGGCGGTGAAAGACCTGTTACAGGGCATTATCGTGCAGTCCGGCAACGACGCCAGCATTGCCCTGGCCGAGCACATCGCCGGCGGCGAAGACACCTTTGCCGCGATGATGAACGACGAAGCCAAACGCCTGGGCATGGCCGACACCCGCTTCGTCAATGCCACCGGCTGGCCTGCCGAAGGCCACTACTCCAGTGCCCTGGACATGGCCAGGCTCGCCCGCGCCATCATCCTCGAAGATCCCGCGCACTACGCGCTATACAAGGAAAAAGAATTCGTCTGGAACAATATTCGCCAGCCCAACCGGAATCTGCTGCTGTGGCGCGACCCCAGCGTGGACGGCCTGAAGACCGGCCACACCGAAGAAGCCGGGTATTGCCTCGTGGCGTCGGCCAAACGTAACGGCCAGCGCCTCATTGCCGCGGTCTTCGGCGCCAGCAGCGAGCAAAGCCGCGCGCAGGAAACCGCCAAACTCCTGGGCTACGGCTTCAACTTCTTCGAAAGCAGAGTGTTCTACAAGCAGGGTGAAACCATCCAGACGGTCAACGTATGGAAAGGCGCGGCGTCCAGCGTGAAGGCCGGTGTAACCAGCGACTTTGCCGCGGCCCTGCCCAAGCGCGCCGCCGGCGGCTATCAGGCCCGCGTGGTGCTGCTGCCCGGCGAGCGCATCGCGCCGATTGCGAAAGGCGCGACACTGGGGCGCGTCGAACTCGTCACTGCCGATGGCAAGGTAGTGTCGCAGGCCCCGCTGGTGGCACTGGAAGCCGTCGAAGAAGGGGGCATCTTCCGCCGCATCTGGGACGGCATCCGCCTGTTTTTCAAGGGTATCTTTGGCTGACCGGCACGCGCAGACAAAAAAGGCGACCCGCAAAAACGGTCGCCTTTTTATTGCGCGGGTTCAACTTTGAAGCGCAACGCTTCTTTTGGAGAAAACCTGACTGGAGGCTTTGTATCCAATGCGCCTTCTGGCCCCGCTGTTCAAACGCGCCACACAACTTCTGGGTTGCAGCGCAACTTCAGAGGCGCGATTCTTTCGGAATCTGTAGTGGACAACATAACCTCGCGGGTTCAACTTTGAAGTGCAACGCCTGATTTTTTGGAGAATACCTGACTGGGTGTTTTGTATCCAAGGCGCTTTCTGGGCCTGTTGTTCAAACGCTCCATGCAGAAGTCCGCAAGCTTCCGCAGGAACCCCCAACAACACGCGGGAACTGGCGCAAATTGACAAGAAAAAGCCCCAACTGATATCAGTTGGGGCTTCAGTATTGTCAAGCGACACGCAGATTTAACCCCCTGACGACATCTGGAATTGACCCCCTGGGTTAATCAACTTTCCGACGTGATCGGGGTGGGGGCA